>DASTUJ010000138.1 GCA_035759705.1 Actinomycetota bacterium
ATCTTGTTGATATCACCCTACCCCTAAAGAACGTTTATGTCGCACGCCTTCTTCCCGGCAGCAACCACGGCGGTAAAACCAGGATGTGGGAGCATGGTTGACGTGTCAGCGACCATCTCGCCGGAAGCGCCGGAGACCTTCCCCGGGCCGGCCCGCCCTGCGATCGAGATCAGGGGACTGCGGAAGGTCTACGGCGAGCTGGAGGCGGTGAAGGGCATCAACCTCGAGGTGCCCGCCGGCGAGATCTTCGGATTCCTCGGGCCCAATGGCGCCGGCAAGTCCACCACCATCAAGATACTCTGCACGCTCGTCCGCCCGACCTCGGGCGACGCCCTGGTGGCCGGCTACAACGTGGTCGAGGAGCGGACCGAGGTTCGGCGGCACATCGGGCTGGTCTTCCAGGAGCCCACCCTGGACGAGTACCTGACGGCCGAGCAGAACCTCAGGTTCCACGCCGAGATCTACGGCATCCCCCGGGCGGCGGTGGCGTCGCGCCTGGAGTCGGTACTCAACATGGTCGGCCTGGCCGACCGCCGCAAGGACAAGGTCTCCACGTTCTCGGGCGGGCTCAAGCGCCGGCTCGAGATCGGCCGGGGCCTGCTGCACTCCCCGAGGGTGCTGTTTCTCGACGAGCCGACCATCGGTCTCGACCCGCAGTCCCGGGTGACTCTGTGGAAGTACGTCGACCAGCTGAGGGTCCAGGAGAGCATCACCGTCTTCCTCACCACCCATTACATGGACGAGGCGGAGCGCTGCGACCGGATTGCGATCATCGACCGGGGCGAGATCGTCGTCCTCGGGTCGCCGGCCGGCCTGAAGGCTAGCGTCGGCCAGGATCGGATCCGTATCCGGACCGCCGACGACACCGCAGCCGCCGAGACAATCATCACCGGCCTGGGGGTAAAGGCGATAGCCACCAAGGACGGGGTGGACGTGTTCACCGACGACGGTGAGGGTTTTGTGCCCCGGATCTTCGAGCTGGGCCTCTCGGTGCAATCGGTCACGGTGACCAAGCCGACGCTGGACGACGTCTTCCTGGCCTACACCGGCAACCGGATCGACGACGCACCCGTGTCGGGCGGCATGCCCCCCGGGCCCTGGTCGAGGAAGCGCTCGTGACCACGGCGGCCGCCGCTCCCGAGCTGGAAATTGCCCCGGTCTCCGCCCCGGGCGGGGGTCTCGGCCACGAGCTTCGGGCGATCAAGGTCGTCTGGAAGCGCGACCTGATCCGGTTCCGCAACGAGCGTGCCAGGATCCTGTCGAGCCTCATGCAGCCGCTGCTGTTCCTCTTCGTGCTCGGCAAGGGCCTGGCGGCCGTCGTGCCCGCCGAGGAGGGGACCGACTACTCGACTTTTCTGTTCCCGGGAGTCCTGATCACCGGCGTGATGTTCACCGCGGTGTTCTCGGCGATCTCGATCGTGTGGGACCGGGAGTTCGGGTTTCTCCGGGAGATGCTCGTGGCGCCGGTCCGGCGGAGCAGCATCGTGATCGGCAAGTGCCTGGGCAGCGCAAGCATCGCCACCCTGCAGGGGATCGCGATCCTTTCGCTGGCCGGGCTGGTGCACATCCCCTACCACCCGCTGCTGCTGCTGGGGGGGACCGTGCTCACCTTCCTGGTCGCCTTCACAATCACCGCCTTCGGCCTGGTGCTGGCGGTCCGGGTCCAGTCGGTGCAGACGGTGATGCCCGTCATGCAGCTGCTGCTGACCCCGTTGATGTTCCTGTCGGGCTCGCTGTTTCCCATCGGGGGCAACATCCCGGCCTGGCTGTCGATTGCCACCAAGGTCAACCCGCTCAGCTACGGCGTGGACGCCACCCGCTCGCTGTTCTTTCACTTCCTGCCGGAGGGCGCGACCGGCGGTGCGCTGGTCGGGGGCATCACCTGGTTCGGCTGGCTGGTCCCGCCGTGGATGGACATCCTGATCGTCCTGGGAACCGGCATGGCGCTGCTCAGCGTCGCCTGCATCCTGTTTTCCAAAACCGAGTAGCCTCCACCAAGATGGTGCCCGCCCCGACTGGAGGCGCTTCGTGGACCTGGTAACCGGCTTCGGCCTCATCGGTGTGACCGTGATCGTGTCCGGCCTGGTGGCCGGATTGGTCGACCGGGGGCCGGTATCGTTCCCGATGATCTTTCTCGGGCTGGGCCTGGCGCTCGGGGCTGCCGGCGTGCTGGACGTGGGTGTGCACGACCCGTCGCTGGAGGTCGTCGCCGCGCTCACCCTGTCCCTGGTCCTGTTCATGGATGCCTTCAGCCTGGAGGGCGGCGGGTCGCGCAAGGACTGGCTTGTCCCGGCGCTGGTCCTCGGCCCCGGCACGGCGCTTGTGATCCTGGTGGTCGCCGGGTCGGCCATCCTGCTGTTCGACGTGCGGCCGATCTCCGCTTTCATCCTGGGGGCGGTTCTCTCCTCCACCGACGCGGTGGTTCTCAGAGATGTCGTCCGGGACGACCGGGTGCCGCGGCCGGTGAGGCGGGTCCTGTCGGTGGAGGCGGGGACCAACGACATCATCGTCCTGCCCCTCCTGCTCGTCCTGATCGCAGTGGCCGGGGGCGACGCTTCCGGCAACGGCGCCGGAGACTGGGCGCTGTTCGGCCTGAAGATCTTTGTCATAGGACCCGCCGTGGGCGCTGCGGTGGGCGCGGTCGGCGCCTGGCTGATGGCACGAGCCGACGCCCGGCACTCGGTCCGGCGCGAGTACCAGGCGCTCTACGGCGTCGGCCTCGTTTTGAGCTCATATGCCGCCGCGGTCGCGGTCGGGGGCGACGGCTTTTTGGCTGCGTTCTTTGCCGGCCTGGCGATCACGGCCCTCGACCAGACCTTGTGCGACTGCTTCCTGGAGTTCGGCGATGCTGCGGCGGAGATTTCGATGCTGTTGACGTTCGTCCTGTTTGGCGCCCTGCTCTCGACCGAGCTGGGTTCGGTCCCGCTGGTGAGCGGCCTGGCCCTCGCCGCTATCGTGATCTTCGTGGCCCGGCCGCTCGCCATCGAACTGGTGCTCAGCGTGCGGCAGGCCGCTCTCAGCCGGGCTGCCCGGGCGTTCATCGCCTGGTTCGGCCCCCGGGGCCTCAACTCCCTGCTTTTCGCTCTGCTCGTAGTGGCAGGCGAGGTGCCGGAGGGCGAGTTCCTCCTGGCGGTGACCGGCATGGTGGTCCTGGTGTCGGTTGTGGGGCACGGCGCCAGCGCGACGCCGGTGTCCTCCTGGTACGGCCGCAAGGTTGCAGCGGAGGTGCTGGCGGAGGAGCGCTTCGGCACCGCCACCGGCCTGTTCGAGCAGAAGGAGCAGACCTCCGACCGCATCAGCCCGGCCCGCCTGGCCGAGATGATGGAGAGCGACGACTCCCCGCTCGTGGTGGATGTCCGAACCCGATCGCAGCATGACCGCGATGCGGTGAAGATCCCCGGCAGCATCCGGGTTCTGCCCGACTCGATCCCCGAGTGGGTCTCCGACCAGCTGAAGGACCGGCCCTACGTCCTGTACTGCACCTGACCGAGCGAGGCCACCAGCGCCCGTGCGGCGCAACACATGAAGTCGAAGGGGTTCAGCCGGGTGTGGGCCCTGGAGGGAGGCCTCGACGCGTGGAGGGCCGGCTTCCCGGTGGAGGAGATGGTCACGCCGTCTGTCTAGAACTGGTCCCGGAGGGTCACCAGCTGGTCGACCGGGGCGTAGTCGTCGGTCAGCACCCGGGCTTTGCCCATGAACGACTTATACCGATCGCCCTCGATCAGGGTGAACTCCGGCGCCCGAGCGGCCAGCTCGGCCCGGATCGCCTCCACCGGCAGGGGGCTTTCCGACCCGACCATCACGAGGTTGTCGCCGCTACGGCCGGCGGCGACGTCGGGCCGGGTGATCAGGGCGACGTGCGGGAACACCTCCGCGATCGTCGCCGCCTCGGCCCGGGCGAACAGAAGGGGCGCAAAGTCGATGACGTTCACCAGGTAGATGCCGTCCGGGCGCAGGATGCGGCGGATCTGTTGGGCGGTCTCGACCGTCGTCAGGTGCCAGGGCACCGCCAGCCCGCCGAAGGCGTCCTCCACGACGACGTCGCGGCTGGCGTCGGCCTGGTCTCTGAGAGCCACCCGGCCGTCACCCACGTGCGCCTCGATGCCGTCGCCCAACTTCAGGCCGAGGCTCTTGACATCCAGGTCGACCACCCCCTGGTCGATCTCCAGCACCAGGTTGTCGGATCCGGGCCGGGTGAAGTCGAGGTACCTGGGGATGCTGAACCCACCGCCGCCGATGTGAAGCGCATCTATCGGCTTCTCCGGCTTGGCTGCATCGATCACCGCGGCAAATGAGCGGGTGTAGGAGAACTCCAGGTAGGAGGGGTCCTCGATGTCCACGTAGGAGTGAAAGAGCGTGTCCATGCGCAGCGTCCGTCCCGAGGGCCGGGTCGGGTCCACGACCACCTTGGCGCAGTGGTACGCCGTCTCCACGTCACACGGCGGAGGGAAGAACGACGAAGCACCGACTCCGGCCGCGGCGAACAGCAAAAGCCCGTAGGCCGCACGGTTGGCCCGCAGCTTGACTGTCAATATCAGCCCGAGCACGATCAGCGTGCCCCCCAGGGCCAGCAGGATGCGGCTCGTGGGCAGCTCGGCGACCAGCAGGAAGCCGGTGGCGAAGGTTGCCACCAGTGCCCCTAGCGTGCCGACTCCCGAAAGTCGCCCGACCACCCGGCCGGTCTCGTCCAGAGCCTGCAGCCGCAGCTTTACGACCAGCGGAGTGACCGCCGCCAGCAGGGCGGCCGGGGCGAGGATGGACACCGCCGCCATTACCAGAACCGAGGTGGCGTTGCCTCCCCGGACCTGCTCGCCGGTGAACCGCACTGCGGGCCCAACGAACAACACCAGGATGCCGGCCAGCAGGATCATCGGGCCCAGCAGCTTTTGTGGAGGCACCGCGTCGGCAGCGCGTCCGCCCAACCACGCGCCGAGGGCAATGGCGCCGAGGGCGAAGCCGATGACCCCGGTGCTCATCTCCAGCGTGAGCCCCAGGTAGGGCGCCACCAGGCGAAGGCTGAGGATCTCGAGCATGAGGATCGCCCCCGAGGTGATGAAGACCAGCCACCCCGCAGCGGCGGCGTTCAGCCCGGGGGCATCAACCGGCGTTGGTGCAGGCTCTTGCGGCGCGTCGTTATCCAAGGAGTCGGCTCGATTCGTCTTGAGGGGTAACTCAGCCGATACTACGACCGAAGCCGCACGAAGCCCTCAAAACGGCCGCGCCAAAGCGCCTGAAAGGCAGGTGGTGCAGGGGGAGGGACGTTCGAAAAGAAGGGGAAACTCACGCCGGTTACTCCTGCTTCAGTTTCGCCGGCGTGTTGGGTTTGTTTGTTTAGGCTGCGCCTCGCTGCAGGTGGGCGTGCCGGGGACGGCTCATAGCGTCCATGAACTCGTTCCAGTGCTCGGCATCCCGAGAACATTCGCCGCCCTCTTTGTAGACTTCGCCACAAAAAGCACAGGTCCAATCGGTGGAGATCTGCTGCTGCACGATTTCTGCTCGCTTCAGGAACAAACGACCCACCTCCTTTCGAACTCGATGTTTTCGTCTGATCCATCTGTACCCGGCAAAGCCCCTTTAAAACCCCGCGAAATTCTGTTATGGGGCCGGAGTCAGCGGGTGGGCGCCAGCCGGCCGTAGATTGCGATGCCGATCACTGCGGCCCACAGGCCCGCCAGGAGCGGTGCCGCCTCGGTTCCGAACACCACAAAAGCGGCCAGGCCGGTGCCCAGGGCAAGCAGCCGGGCGGCCTTCAGCCGTTCGGGTTCGATGGTCTGGCGGGTCCGGTCGCACCTCGACCGGGGGACGTAGTGCCCGATCGCCGGGAAGGCGGCCAGGGCGGCTGCGACGACAGCCCACCCGAGCCAACCGCCGGTGACGAACCCGGTCCCCAGGGTGTCCCGGAACAGCGTGACCGCGACGGTTGCGGCCAGGGTCAGGGCTGCCCCAACGTGATTGCGCCGGGGGCCGGGTTCGGGCAGCAGGGTGTCCCAGACGAGGGCGACGGCTACTGCGACCCCTCCGATCCACCCCCGCGGAAGCCAGGCGAAGGCTGCGGCGAGAACCGGCGCCGCCACCAGGTCAAGAAGGCTCGGCTGCTTGCCGGTGCTGCGGCCGGCGATCCGCAGCGCCATCAGGACGCCCACCGACGCTCCGGCCGCTTCGCTGCCGCCTGCCAGGATCAGGGCGGCAACTGCCGCCGCCACAAAGGCCGAGCGGGGGAAGTCGGGGTCAAGCTCCCGGGCGATCGCCCAGGACAAAAAGAGCATCACTGCGGCGTTTGCGGCGACCGCTACGGCTGCAGCGGGCTCCCGGCCATCGATCACCTGGATCGCCAGCACTGCGGCAAATGTAACGGCGCAACACCCGAAGATCGTCAGGTGCGAGGAGTTCCTGGGGCTGAGTCCCCGCCAGAGGGTCGAGTTGCCGATGACTGCCGCGAGCCCGGAGGGGCTCACGAAGGTCTGGCGGCTATCGCGTCGGCGTTCTCGATGTCTACCGGGGGCAGGTCGTCGGCCGGCGTGAACCCGAGGATCCGCCCGTAGAAGTACAGCTCGGCCTCGGCGGTGCGTTTGATGTTCTCCGCCTTGCGAAATCCGTGCTGCTCCCCCTCGTACGCCAGGTAGGCGAAGGGAACTCCCTTGGTGCGAAGGGCGCCGGCCATCCGCTCGGCCTGATCCGGCGGGACGATCTTGTCCTCCAGGCCCTGGAACAGGATCAGCGGGGTGTCGAGAAGTTCCGTGTGGAAGATGGGCGAGCGCTCCTCGTAGAGCGCCCTGGCCTCGGGCCACGGTCCGATCAGGTTGTCCAGATAGCGGGACTCGAACTTGTGGGTGTCCTCCGCCAGGGCTCCGGCGTCGGCAACCCCGAAGTGGCTTCCCCCGCAGGCGAAGGCGTCCCGGAAGGTGAGGGCGCACAGGGTGGTGTAACCCCCGGCGCTGCCTCCCCGGATCACCAAACGGTCGCCGTCGGCCTCGCCCCGCTCGGCCAGGTAGCGGGCGGCGTTGATGCAGTCGTCGACGTCGACCACCCCCCAGGTTCCGTTCAGACGCCTGCGGTACTCGCGGCCGTAGCCGGTGCTGCCGCCGTAGTTGACGTCGACCACCCCGATTCCCCGGGTGGTCCAAAACTGGATCCCCAGGTTGAGGGCCGACCATGTCGCCGAGGTCGGCCCGCCGTGGCTGATCACGATAAGGGGAGGCAGCTCGCCCTCGACACCGGTGTATTCGGGGTGGTGCGGGGCGTAGAAGAGCGCGTGGGCGGTCAGCCCGCCCTCGGTGGGGAACTCGATGGCCCGGGGCTCGGAGATCATCTCGGCCGGTATCGTGAGCTCCCGGCTTCGCCGGATGACCCGGGAGTTGCCTTCGGGCAGGTCGATCTCCACCACCGCCGGCGCCTGCGCGGCTCCGGCGGCGATCGCAACCACGCCCGTCCGGGACGGCCGGATCGAGTTCAAAACCGTGAACGGGAGGTCGACCGGCGTGAACCGGTCCTCTCCGGGCTTCATGACCCCGAGCCGGTCCAGGCCCGCCTCTCCCCAGATCGCGGCCAGCGAACCCCCGGCCAGGAATGTGTAGCTGGACTGGCCGAAGACCCAGTCCGGCCCGGAGAACTCGGAATCCATCGGCGCCACCGATCGGGGGCCTGCCGGCTCGTCGGCGTAGATGTTCCACCAGCCGCTGCGGTCGGAGATGAAGTAGAGCTGCCCGTCGGGGGACCAGCGGGGCTGGGTAACCGACTCGTCCCGCCCTCCGGCGACCTTGCGCGGTTTGCCGAGCGTCAGGTTCGGCCCGACCGGCGCCTCCCAGAGCTCGGTGCCGTCCCAAGGCATGTTGGGGTGGTCCCAGCTCACCCAGGCCAGGCGGTCGCCTGCCGGGCTGAGGCGCGGTGAGGCGTAGAAGTCGTGGCCGCCGAACAGGTCCTGGGGGTCGTCGGTCCCGTCCGCCGAGATGGCTGCGATCTCGTTGACCACCCCCTGGGCGGTGTGGCGCTCCCGGACACAGACGACCCAGCGGCCGTCGGGGGACACCACCGGGTCGGCGTATCGCTCGGACATCGGTTCGCCGGGCTGGGGTGTGATCGCCTGAGGCTCTTCGCCGGGGTCGAGGCGGTAGAGGCGCTGGTCGGAGAAGTTCGAGAAGAAGACCGATTCGCCGTAAACCGCGTGCGCCAGGCCGCCGTACTCGTGAACGAGGGTGCGGGCGGCGAACCCCTCCGGCAGAACGTCGCCGATCGTCCCGTCCGCCGCCCTGCGGACGATCACGTACCGGCCGGCCTCGGCCGGGCGCATCTCCAGCCAGAGCACGTCGTCGCCCTGGGCCATGGGGTAGCTGAGGGTGACTGCCTTCTCGACCAGAAGGTCGGCGGTGATGGGAGACGGCCAGGAGCCGTAGGGAAGTGGGGTGCTCACAGGTTCAGGTTACCCGGCACGCGCTTGTTGAACCCGGTCGGATTCCTACGCGGGCGGATCAGCTACAGCTGGGACAGGCCCCTGCGCCGCACGAAGGCGCGGGCCCGGAGTTGCCCGACGCCCGCTCGACGTTGTTGGGGCTGGTGCGCCCGCCCATGCCGGCGATCACCGACATCAGGCGTCGGGGCCGGCCGGCGCCGCAGGACGGGCAGGTGGCTTCGTCGACCTTGGCGGACGAGATCAACGTCTCGAACTCTTTTTCACATGCGGAGCATCTGAACTCATAGATAGGCATGCGGAAAGTGTAGTCCGATCTCGTCCGGGAAACGTTCACAATGAAAGCTGCAGCTTTTTGCGGGCGAAGACGGGAGGACCGGGCATGGAAGAGTCGGAGATCCTCGGCCGGTTCGACGACCTTCAGAAGAAGCTGGCCCCCTTCTGGAGCACCGCCGACGACCTCAACAAGCCACCGAACACCATCTTCGTGATCCCGTCGATCAGCTACAAGGCCGCGGTCCTCAGCCAGCTGGAGAGCCTGCAGCAGTACGAGGAGAGGTTTCTCATCCTCTTCATGCTGCTGCGGAACCCACGCACCCGCCTGGTCTACGTCACCTCCGAGCAGACCCTTCCGAACGTTGTCGACTACTACCTGAACCTGCTGCCCGGCGTCATCGCGAGCCACGCCCGCCAGCGACTGTTCCTGGTCTCGACACTGGACGGGACACTTCGGCCGCTGACCGAGAAGCTGCTCGAGCGGCCGCGCCTGATCGCCCGCCTGAAGAGCCTGGTGATCGACCCGGACCGGGCCTACATCATCCCGTTCAACACCACCCACCTGGAGCGTGAGCTGGCGGTGAAGATGGACGTGCCCATCCTGGGGGCCGACCCCAGGTTCGGGCCTCTCGGAACCAAGAGCGGCTGCCGGCGCCTTTTCGCCGAGGAGGGGGTTCCCCACCCCGCGGGCTTCGAGGACCTGGCGACCATGCCGGACGTGACCGCCGCAATCGCCAAGCTCCGGGCGGAGAAGCCGGGGATGCAGGAGCTGCTGGTCAAGACCAACGAGGGGGTTAGCGGTTGGGGGAACGCCCCCATCGACCTCGGCGGGCTGCCCGCCCCGGGGGACCCCGGTGAAGCCGAGGCGATCGAGCGGGCGGTGCGGGACCAGATCGGATTCAAGTACCAGGCGTTCGAGGAGCAGTTCGTGCACGAGGGCGGAATCGTCGAGGAGATGGTGATCGGCGACGAGGTTCGCAGCCCCAGCGCCCAGATGTTGATCGACCCGCAAGGCGGCGTGCAGATGCTTTCGACCCACGACCAGCTGCTCGGGGGCCCGGCGGGGCAGGTCTACCAGGGCTGCCAGTTCCCGGCCGACCGGGCCTATGCGGTGAAGATCACGCAGGAGGCGGAAAAGATCGGGCGCCGGCTCGCCAAGGAGGGAGCGGTGGGCCGGGCGGCCATCGACTTCGTATGCATCCGCACCCCCTCCGGGGACTGGGAGGCGTACGCGATCGAGCTGAACCTGCGCCAGGGCGGGACCACGCACCCGTTCCTCACGCTGCAGTTCCTCACCGACGGCAGGTACGTCCCCGACCAGGGCATATTCGTCGCCCCCAACGGCCGGCGGAAGTACTTCGTCGCCTCCGACCACGTCGAGTCGCCCCTGTACCGGGGTTTCACCCCGGACGACCTTTTCGACATTGTGGTGCGCCACCGGCTCCACTTCGACCACGCGGCCCAGACCGGGGTGGTGTTCCACATGGTGAGCGCCCTACCCGAGGTCGGCCGAACCGGGCTTACCGCGGTGGCCGACTCTGCGGAGGAGGCCCAGTGGATGTACGACGCGGTGATCCGGGTGCTGGACAACGAGGCGAAGGACGCTTTTGAGGAGCGACCGCCGTTCGGCTAACCCGCTCCTCAAGGCAGCACCTTCACCTGCAAGTCGGCCTTCATCGCCGATAGAGCGGTTCCCCGGTAGGAGCCCTCGGACGGCAGGGTGGATGCCGCGGTCGGCCCTGCCGCCACCGCCAGGTGCCGGTCCGAAACCGCCAGCCCCAGAGTCGGGTCGAATCCCCTCCAGCCGACCCGGCTGAGGTACACCTCGGCCCAGGCGTGCAGGTACTTCTCGTCGACTTCCGGGTCGCCCTCCTGGTAGCCGCTGACGAACCGGGCGGCCAGGCCCACGGACCGGCAGGCGTCCATGAAGAGCACCGCCGCATCGCGGCACGAGCCCCGTCCCCGGCTGAGCGTCTCCGCCGGGGAGAGGGGCTGCCCCTGGAGCCGTACCTCACCTTCGATCTCGGCCGCCAGCCGGCCCGACAGCTGGGTCAGAAACAGAGGAGCTTCGCCCCCCGCGGACTGCAGCACCTCCCGGGCAAGCTCCGACACGGCAGGGTCGCCGCCGGGCTGCATATACCGAACCAGTGCTGCCGACTCCTCCGCCGGGTAGCGCATCGGGAGCTCGATCAGCGCCGGGTCCAGAACGATGTAGTCGAACGGGTTTGCACGAAAGGTCTCGGCTCGCACGCGTGTGGAGATCTCCAGGCTGGTGGTCCCCTCGGTGAACCAGGCGAGCGCGGTGTCGTTGCCGTCCAGGTCCGAGATCTCGGTGAGCCCGGCCGGGGCCGGGTCCAGGTTCAGCTCGAAGCTCAAAACGTGCTGCGAACGGTCGGCACGGGGCCTCAGGCGCACCGCCAGCGGCTCGAGCTTGACCGGCTCGCTGTAGTCGTAGCGGGTGGTGTGCTCAACCTCGAAGATCACCTCAGCTCTCGATCCAGGTTATCGGCGTCACGTTGGACGCCGGCTCGTCGCCCAGGAGGGGCTCCATCCAATCGGTGGGCATCTTCTCGACCAGCCGCCTCAAGCTGTAGTTCCACCGCTCGGCCACCGCAGTCAGGTCCTCGTGGAGGAAGCGGTTCGTGACCATCGGCTCGCCTTTGCGGAAGATCACCGCGTCCATCGGGTAGCCGACTCCCGTGGTGCTGCTCTGGGTGGAGTCGAACGCCAGAAAGCCCGCCTTGAACGCATCCTCCAGGGACGACTCGTAGCGCAGGATCCGATCCAGCAGCGGCTTGCCGTAGCTCGACTCACCGAGGATGCAGTACGGCGTGCCCCGGCCTACCTCCACCCAGTTGGCCTGGGGGTACAGCATGTAGAGCTTGTGCTCCTTGTCGGCGGAGAACTGACCACCGATCAGGCAGTTCAGGTCGAAACGGAGCCCGGCGTCGAGCAGCGCCGCCTTGTCCTCCTGCGCCACCCTCCGGACCTGGTCGGCGAGGGCGTTGGCCGCCTGGTACAGCTTGTCGAAGCCGATCTTGCGCTCCTCCAGAGCCTCCTCGAAGTAGGTCAGGACCTTGTCGCGAACGCTTCGGAGGCCGGAGGTCATGAGCAGCATGGAGTGGTCGCCGTCCTCGATCACGGTGATCTTCCGGGCCGTGAGGGTCTGCGATCCCATCGATATCCGCGTGTCGGCGATCCCGACCAGCCCGTCGTGGACCTTGATGCCGATACAAAACGTCATTCTTTGCCTCCGGCCGCCCGGGACAAAGTGTTGCCGGCCGTCTGGGAGATCATCCACGCCCGGCGGTGGCTGTCCAAATCCCCAGCCGGCTGCTGGGCGAAGAGGTTGTCGAAGATCGCCTGGCCGATGAGGTTCAGCTGCGCCTGGATGTTGTCGAGGAACTGGTGCAGGCCGAAGGAGATGATCTCCTCGATCCGCGCAAAGTTGAGCTGGGAACAGAGCAGCCCGAGGTGCTGCTCCGCCGGGTTGTCGAAGGTGCCGACCCGGGACCCGGTCACCGCGTGCAGCGAGTCCTGGGCGCTGATCAGGCAGTGGCAGATGGCCCGGGGAAACTGGCGGTCCAGGATGAGGAACTCCGCCACCCGGTCGGGCGTGATCCGTCCGTGGCGTTTGCGGAACATCTCGAAGGCGCTCGCCGACTTCAGCAGGGCCTTCCATTGGAGGGCGTCGAAGGGGGAGCCCACCTCGGTGACGCTCGGCAGGAGGATGAAGTACTTCACGTCCAGCAGCCGGCAGGTCTTGTCCGCTCGCTCGATGTTGCGTCCCAGCTGGCCGAAGTGCCACCCCTCGCCGTGCGACATGGTGTCGTCGGTGATGCCTCGAAACAGATGGCTCTGGATCTTGATCCTGTTGAAGAACGCGTGGGTGTCGCCGCTCTGCAGGTCCCGGTGCGACCCGGCGGCCACGAACAGGTAGAAGGTGTTGACCTGCTCCCACATCTCCGAGGAGATGGCGTCCCGAACCGCCCGGGCGTTCTCCCGGGCCATCTTCAGGCAGCTGAGGATCGAGTTGGGGTTGTCGGCGTCGAAGGTCAAGAACTCGATCACATTGGCGCGGGTCGGCGCGTCGTAGCGGGAGTCGAAGAGCGGCAGGTCGGCCAGGGTGAGGACCAGGGGCTCCCACTGCTCGTCGGATCCGGGCAGCAGGTCCAGCGTCAGGTTGAGGTTGGCGTCGATGAACCGGGCGATGTTCTCCGCCCGCTCGACGTAGCGGTGCATCCAGTAGATCGAGTTTGCTACCCGGCTTAACATCTACTCGGAGAGAACCCAGGTGTCTTTGCTGCCACCCCCCTGGGAGGAGTTCACCACCAGCGATCCTTTGGTCAGGGCGGCCCGGGTCAGGCCGCCCGGCATCACGTAGAGGTCCCGGCCCAGCAGGGTGAAGGGCCTGAGGTCCACGTGGCGGCCCTCGAAGTGGTCCTGGACGATGATCGGCGCCCGGGAAAGGGCCAGGGTGGGCTGGGCGATGTAGTTGCGGGGGCTGCCCTCGATGTGCCCTGCGAACTCCCTCCGCGTTTGCGGCGTGGCGTGGGGCCCGACCATCATTCCGTAGCCGCCCGACTCGTTTGCCGGCTTCACCACCAGCTTGTCCAGGTTGGCCAGGACGTGACGCCGGTCCTTCTCCTCCCAGCACAGATAGGTCGGGACGTTGGGGATGATCGCCTCCTCGCCCAGGTAGTACTTGATGATCTTCGGCACGTAGGCGTACACGACCTTGTCGTCGGCCACCCCGGTCCCCGGCGCGTTGGCCAGGCCGAGGTTGCCTGCCCGGAAGACGTCCATCAGGCCCGGCACGCCCAGCATCGAGTCGGGCCGGAAGGCCCGCGGGTCCAGAAACATGTCGTCGATCCGGCGGTAGATAACGTCGACCTTGCGCATCCCCCGGGTGGTCCTCATGTAGACGGCGCCGTCGGTGGCGAGGAGGTCGGTCCCTTCGACCAGCTCGACCCCCATCTGCTGCGCCAGGTACGAGTGCTCGAAGTAGGCGGAGTTGTGGATGCCCGGTGTAAGAACCGCAACGGTCGGGTTCGCAACGCCGTGCGGGGCGATGTGCTGCAGAGTCTCCAGCAGCCGGGTGGAGTAGTTGTCGACCGGACGTACCCGGCACTCGGCGAAGACCTGAGGGAAGGTGCGCTTCATGACCTGCCGGTTCTCCAGCACGTACGAGACTCCGGACGGGCACCTGAGGTTGTCCTCGAGCACGTAGAACTGCCCGTCCAGGTCACGGACCAGGTCCGAGCCGGCGATGTGACACCAGATGCCGTGGCGGGGGCTGATCCCCTCGCACTGGGGCAGGTACGACTTGGAGGAGCGGATCACGTACTCCGGGATGACCCCGGCCCTAAGGATCCTCTGGTCGTTGTAGATGTCCTCGAGGAACAGGTTGAGAGCCTGGATACGCTGCTCCAGGCCCGCCTCGATGCGCTTCCAGTCGCTCGCTTCGACGATCCGGGGGATGAGGTCGAAGGGGAAGATGCGCTCGGGGCCCGTGCCGGACGAGTTGAAGGTGATCCCCATGTTGAGCAGGGCCAGCTCGGCCGCCCGCTGCCGCCTGACCAGATCCCCTTCCGAAAGGGATGTGATCCGGTCGACCACCGGCTCCGAGTGGGGACGCGGCCGTCCGTTGGGCTGGAACATCTCGTCGAAGAACCCCTCGGTGTCGTAGGTGTCGAACCCACGGGGTCCCGAGGGGCCGATGTTGGTCTCGACTCTAGCCGTGGGAACCACCGTCCATTTCGATCCCTACTACTCGCCGGGGGGCTGAAGGAAAGGAGGTCCCGGCGGAGCGCCCTACGGAGGAGGCTCGTGGCGGCGAGACCGGATGGGCACTCCGGGGACCTTGGTAGAACCCTACGAAGCCGATGTTATCCGGCGGTTGCCGGAGGGTTAAGTCTGGGTAAACGCCCGCTGGGGCCCTCGATTGCCAAGAAAAGAGCCAATTTCGCCAGGTTTGGCTTAAGACGGCCGGCAGGCGTGCCGATAGACAGTCATGCGAGGGGCTCGACTTATTGCTGCCCTGGCTCAAAAGAGCTCTTCTTCATCGATGATCGTTACATTCAGCTTCGTTCTTTTGATGCTTACGGGCTCGGTTGGGGCAATGGCTGTGCTCACTTCCCAGCCCTCAGCCTCCGAGACTGCCGCGAAGGCATCCGACCAATTGACACCCCCGGGTCTTGTTGCAAAAGCGCCCCCGGTGAAAACCCCTGCCTCCGATACCCTTCCCGCCAACTCGGCGCCGGGCGAGGCCGTCCCGGTCCCCGCCGAATCAACACCAAACAAGCCCCAGCCGCAGGCGTCGGGCAAGCCCAAGGCTCTTCCGGCCCCGCCGGCAGAGCCGGCTCCGGAACTGGGGAAGGTGGTCCCCGGGCAGGTGGTCCCTCCGGTTCTGCTCAGAGCGTTCAAAGTGGATTGCGAGCGGGACAGCCTGGCCGTCCGGCGGGGATGGTCCGTCACCTTCGACTGCACCCTCGACGGCTGGATTGCCGTTCCCACCAACGTCCCGATCCTGTTTTCGTCGGACAACGGCGGCGGCCCCTGTGACGGTACGCAGGCGTTTTCGTCAAGCCCCGACGTGATCCGGCGCTCCGCACTCCAGGCGCCGACCCCTTTCACCGTGACGGTGGACGCCCGCGGCGGAGGGTTCGCCGGTGGCCGGGTCGGGATCGGCACTCCGTGGGAGGCGAGTGAGGACCTGGTGGAGGTAGTGGTCGAAGACGCCCCGGGCGACCAGCACCCGGCCTGTGGCCCCGGCAAAGAGTCCCTGTAGCCTCTCCGGCCAGGGTTACAGAATAGGGAGATACCGCTCCAGCTCGTAGGGGGTGACGTACGCCTTGTGGTCGTCCCACTCCTTCTTCTTGTTGCGGATGAACCACTCGAAGGTGTGCTCACCCAGGGTCTCCCGCACCAGATCGGAGGCCTCGCAGACCTGTATCGCCTCGTGCAGGTCCTCGGGCAGAGAGCCGATGCCGGCGGCCTTGCGCTCCTTGAGGCTCATCTCGTAGATGTTGTCGTCCGCCTCGGGCGGGAGCTCGTAGCTCTCCCGTATTCCTTTGAGCCCTGCGGCCAGCATCACGCTGAACGCAAGGTAGGGGTTGCAGGCGGGGTCGGGGAAGCGGGCCTCGATCCGGGTCGCCTGTTCCTTGCCCGGCTTGTACATCGGAACCCTCACCAGTGCGGAGCGGTTGCGGCGGGCCCAGCAGACGTAGACGGGGGCCTCGTAGCCCTGCACCAGCCGCTTGTACGAGTTCACCCACTGGTTGGTGACGGCGCAGATCTCGCTGGCGTGCCGCAGGACCCCGGCGAGGAACTGCTTGCCGACCGTGGACAGGTGGGCTTCGTCGGAAGCGTCGAAGAACGCGTTGTGGTCGTCGGAGAACAACGACATGTGCGTGTGCATGCCGCTGCCGTTGATGCCGCTGACCGGCTTCGGCATGAAGGTCGCGTAGACCCCCAGCTCCTGGGCGATCTCCTTCACCACCAGGCGGTAGGTCATTACGTTGTCGGCCATCGAGAGGGCGTCGGCGTACCTGAGGTCGATCTCGTGCTGGGACGGTGCCACCTCGTGGTGGACGTACTCGACGGGGATGCCCATCTCCTCGAGGTACTCGACGGTCCGCTTGCGCAGGTCGCCGGCTTCGTCGAGCGGCGTGAGGTCGAAGTAGGAGCCGTGGTCCAGGAACTGGGTGCTGCGGGAGTCCTTGAAGTAGAAGTACTCGAGCTCGGGGCCTACGTAGTAGCTGTAGCCCATCCCGGCCGCCTCCTTGAGCGTTCTCTTCAGGACCTGGCGGGGGTCGCCGGCGAACGGCGTTCCGTCCGGGTTCCAGATGTCGCAGAACATGCGGGCCGAGTCGGAGCGCGACGGGTGGGCCGGCATGACCTGAAAGGTCGACGCATCCGGCCAGGCGATCATGTCGGACTCCTCGATGCGGGCGAACCCCTCGATGGCCGAGCCGTCGAACCCGATGCCCTCGGTCAGAGCCTCCTCGAGGTCGGTCGGGGTGATGTCGAAGGCTTTGAGGAAGCCGAGGATGTCGGTGAACCAGAGGCGCACGAACTTGATGTTGCGCTCCTCAACCGTCTTCAGGACAAACTCTTGATCGGGTGTCAGCAAAATTCCTCCAAAACCGGGCCCCGCACTCTTGCAGGCGCCCGCAGTCGTCTAGCCGGCGAAGCGGTACCCCACGTTTCGAACTGTCTCGATCATGTGGGCCTCGTGCCCCAGCTTGGCCCTCAACCGTCTCACATGAACGTCAACCGTCCGGGTGCCTCCGAAGAAGTCGTATCCCCAGACCTCGCTCAGCAGCGCACTCCGGGAGCAGACCCGTCCAGGCCTCTGCGCCAGATATGCGATTAGCTCGAACTCCTTAAATGTAAGGTCCAGTGCCTCGCCCCGCACCCGGACCTCGAACCGCTCGCGGTTGATGTTGATCTCTCCGCGCTTGATCACCTCGGACGACTCGGTCTCGGCCGGGCTGACCACCCGCCGCAGCCGGGCGTCGAGCTCCTCGGGAGTACAGCGGTCGGTCAAAAAGTCGGCGACGCCGGAGGCCCAGTCGAAGCTTGCCAGAGCATCGTCGTTGAGGACCACGACGAACGGGGCTTCGGTTTCACCCCTCAGCTTTCGCACGACGACGGCGGCCTCGTCGGGACGGTCGCGGCCGTCCACGACGATGAGGTCGGCAAGGCGGCGGCTGAGCAGATCGGGGGTCGCGTCGGCGAAGGTGATGGGCTCCGGGGCGGGCCTCTTGCCGGAGAGCGGGGGGAAGGACTCCTCCGGATCGGAGCGCTGGCTACTCAGCCAAAGTAGACGAATCATTGAGAATAGTCTAAGTGCTGACGGCTAAGCCGTGACGATATTCGAATGGTGGGCTCTCCTTACCCGGTGAAACGTAGGATAACGCGCAATGTCGATGGAATCTCGGGAACGCACACCGGTCGTCACACGAGTGGCTCTGGCCGGCCTCGCGGCCGGCGCCGTTGGGTCGTCGCTCCTCGGACCTCGGATCCTGGCCGGCTACGCCGCCGTCGGCTTGGCGGTGGCAGTCGGGTTGACCCTCTACACACTCGGGGGCGGGGCGAGGGCTCTGCCTGCGCTCGGCGCAGTGCTGGTAATGGCCTACCCCCTGGCGGCGGTCGAGCGCGGCGAGGGAGGGATCTTGTGGGCGGCGGCGCTCACGTTTTTTGCGATGGCCGGCGCCTACGTGATGCGCGGCCTGGGCCGAGACGTGGTCGGCTCCTTGGCGGTGGGTGTCGCGGTGGTGCTCCACCTGGGGCTGCTCGGCAGCTATCTGGTGCTGGTTGCGGTTTCCGGGAACCGCCTGCTGGGCGCCCTGGTCCTGATGGTGGTGGCCTTTGAGGCGGCGCATGCCGTTCTGCTCTCCCGAGCCCACCCGTTGGAGCGGCCTTCCAACCGGGGGGCTGCTCCGGCGTCCTTCTTCGACCCGAGGGCTGCGCTGGCCGGGCTGGCCGCCTGCGTCGTTGCGTCGGTGGTCGCCCGGCTGTTTCTTGACTCCCCGCCGGGCGTGCTCAGCTCGGTTGTGCTCGGGGCGGCCGTCGGCGCCGCAGCGACGCTGGGACACGCCGCTGCAGCGGCCACCTCGGAGGATTTCGAGTCCGGCGCGCTGCGGATGGGGGGCCTCGACGCGGGGGTGTTCATCTCGCTCAACGCCTTGCTGTTTGCGGCCGGCGCCTTCTACTACGGCTTCCGCCTGTACCTCGCCTGATCTCAGGCCGAGGGGGCCGACTCCCGGGTCCGGACCTGCTCCAGCGCGGACCGGAGCGCTTCCAGGACGATGGTGGCGCAGTTCGTGCGCTCGTCGGGAATGCCGCCCAGCGCCCGGTAGAGCCGGGGGTAGTCGATCGTCTGGGCCTCCGTGATCGAGGTGCCGATGGCGAGCTCGCAGATGACATCGGCCGAGGCGATGGCGGTGGCGCAGCCCTGAGCCCGGAAACGGGCGTCGGCGATGACGCCGTCGTAGACCACGAGGGCCAGGTGGACAACGTCGCCGCAGGTCTCGTTTCCGGCCTGAGCGGTGCCCTGGGGATCGTCCAGATCACCCGCATGCGACGGCTCGAGGAACCGGCCCATTAGCGCGTCGCTGTACATCCCTCCACTTTAAGGGACGGCGGGCTGCTATTTCCGAGCCTGGATAGAGTGCGGTCCTGCGGTAGTCTGGGGCATGCCTACTATCGAGCAAGTGCGAGAGGTTCTCGCCACCATCAACGACCCCGAGCTCCACCGCAGCATCGTGGAGCTGGGCATGGTCAAGGGTATCGAGGTCGCTCCGCCGCACGTCACGGTCGACCTGGCCCTCACCATTCCCGGATGCCCCCTCAAGTCCTTCTTCCAGGAGGTCCTGCCGGCCAAGATCCAGGCCTCCTTCCCCGAGATCACCGCAGTCACGGTCAACCTCGGGTCCATGACCGACGAGGAGCGCAAAGCTCTGGTCGGCGGGGTGAAGAGTGAAAGCCCCTCCTCTTTTGCCGGCCCGCAGTCGCGCACCACGGTGCTGGCCATTGGAAGCGGAAAGGGCGGGGTCGGCAAATCGACCCTCACCGCCAACCTCGCAGCGGCCCTGGCCAAACGAGGTCACTCGGTCGGCCTTCTGGACGCCGACATCTGGGGATTCTCCTCCTCCCGAATGCTGGGGACCTCGGCCAAGCCGACCGTCATCGACGAGCGCCTTATCGTCCCCGTCGAGGCTTACGGCTTCAAGATGATCTCCATGGGCAACCTGGTCGAGGACGACCGCCCGGTCGTCATGCGAGGCCCCATGCTCCACAAGATCCTTCAGAGCTTCTTGTCCGACGTTCACTGGGAGGAGCCGGACTACCTCCTCATCGACATGCCCCCCGGCACCGGTGACATCTCCCTTTCTCTGTCGCAGTTCGTCCCCGGTTGTTCGATCATCCTCGTCACCACCCCCCAGCAGGCTGCCGAGAAGGTGGCCGAGAGGGCCGGGCATATGGCCGGCAAGGTTGGGATGAAGGTGGCGGGGGTCATCGAAAACATGGCTTACGCCCTCTGCGAGCACTGCGGAGAGCGGACCTACCCGTTCGGCAGCGGCGGCGGCCAGGAGCTTGCCGAGACGTTCGGGGCGCCGCTTCTCGGCCAGATCCCGCTGGACCCACCGATGGGCGCCCTCGCCGACCACGGCAAGCCTTCGGTGATCGTCACCCCGGAGTCACCCTCGGCGAAGGCTTTCGAAGAGGTCACCGAGGCCCTGGTCAAGCTGATTCCACCCAAACCCAGAAGCCGGATGCGCAAGTCGCTCCCGCTCATCATGAGCCCTTCGGCCGCCCCCGCCCACACCGGCTGAGGATTCCAAAAAGCCACCAGAATTCGCGCTCGGCTGGCTTCAAAAAGAACTGGCCTAATGGGGTGGCACCTTGTACGATACCGATTGTCATACGCCCCATCAGGGGTGGCAGGATGGTCGGATATGTCTCTCGCCGCGGGGAACGGCGCCAGTTTCTTGGTTTGACGGCGTTTTATTCTTCCGATGAGGGGCAGAAACTTCCCAGAAAGGCAGGTTTGTCATTGCCGTTCGGCCTAGGATTCATATCCCACGGACGAATGGGTCGTTCTGATAGTGTTTGCTAGACTGCGGGTGGAATACCCTTTGATTCGAAATGAAACGTAAGAGGAGGTAGTAATGAAGAAGCTCACGGGACTACTGCTCGTGACTGTGATAGCAGGAGCGATCTTCGCCGCTCTGGCCCTCCCGGCGTTCGCTGCTAGCAGCAACGCAGGTGGAGTTGTTGTCGAGTCCGGCGATGCACCTGACTGTGTTGGCGGAAGCTGTGGCGGCGTCATCGTCGAGGACCCGGCTGGCGTCGGCCCCGACTGCACCGGCGGCAACTGCGGCGGAAGCATCTGCCAGGGCCCCGACTGCGGCAGCTGCGCAGGCGGTAACTGCGGCGGAAGCATCAGCGGTCCGGGAACGGCCGTTGACCACGGTAAGAAGCACGACGCACCGGCCAAGGCCGCTGGCGCAAAGGCACTGCCCCGCACGGGTATCCCGACCGCAGCCACCCTGGCACTCGGCGCCGGAATGATCCTGGTTGGTCTGTTCTTCACCTTCGTCGAGCACCCCTCGACCAAGGTCGCAATGGCAGCCATGACCTACCGCCCGAAGCGTCGCCTCTAATACACCGATTCAACCAAGCAGCCCCCGGAGACGGGGGCTGCTTTTTTTGTTGAGTGATGACCGGACATCGCTCACAATGGTTGCGCCCCGGCGGGGGCAACCTGAAGACAACAAGTTCGAGCGGTAGGGGAGAGCTTGGCTCAAGATCAACTGCCCGCACCAACTCCGGCAACCCGGTCGATGCGCAGCCGGGTCGTCTCGTCGTTGTTTGCTCCGCTCGACCTTGCCGCCCTTGCCTACTTCCGGATCGTGTTCGGCCTGGTGGTCTGCTGGGAGTCCTGGAGATACTTCAAGCTCGGGTGGATCGACGCCTTCTTCGTCGATCCTCCGTTCCTGTTCACCTACTGGCCGTTTCACTTCGTAGACCCGTGGCCGGGCTGGGGGATGAAGGCTCACTTCCTGGTCCTCGGCGCCGCAGGCATCCTGGTCGCCCTGGGAGCGTTCTACCGGGCGTCCGCCTCGGTGCTGTTCGTTGCGATGACGTACTTCTTCCTGCTCGACAAGGCCAACTACCTCAACCACCTCTACCTGGTCTGCCTCCTCGCTTTTCTGATGATCTTCCTGCCCGCCCACCGGACGTGGTCGGTAGACGTCCGGAGGAAGCCGTCCCTTAGGGCAGACACCGCCCCGGCCTGGACCCTGTGGCTGCTTCGCTTCCAGCTGGCGCTTCCGTACTTCTTCGGGGGCATAGCCAAGCTGAACCCCGACTGGTTAAAAGGGGAGCCGCTCAGGATGTGGCTGGCCGAGGACGTGGACTTTCCTCTCATCGGCCGGTTCTTCACCGAGGAGCCGGTCGTCAGGCTGATGACCTACGGCGCGTTGGCGCTGGACCTGCTGGTCGTCCTCTTCCTGCTGGCGTCCCGGAAAACCCGGCCCTTCGCATACGCCGCCGCAGTCGCTTTCCACTTCATGAACTCGAGGCTGTTCAACATCGGCATCTTCCCGTGGCTGATGATCGCAGGCACGGCAATCTTCTTTCCTCCCGACACCCCCAGACGGATTCTCGAGGACCTCCGGCGCCGGCCCGGCTCGCTGCGATCGATTGCATGGTGGATTGGGATGGCCGGCGGCGCTTGGCTCGGCTGGAAGCTGCCGACGACCTTCACGCTGCCCCAGGTGGCGATAGGCGGCCTCGGAATCGCAATCCTCTGCTGGAGCCTGGCCGAGCTGTTGCGGCCCCTACCGGCCGTTCCTGTGGCCTCCGAGCCGCAGCAGGAGAACGATCGGGCGACCGGGCCGGCGCTTCGCCCGCCCCGGCCGGTGCTCGCCCTTCTGGTCCTATGGGTCGCCGTGCAGGTGTTGCTGCCTTTCAGGCACCTGGCCGTGCCCGGCAACGTCTACTGGACCGAGGAGGGACAGCGGTTCTCATGGATGATGCTCGTTCGGTCCAAGGAGGGCCGGGTCATCTACGAGGTGACCGACGTGAGCCGGGGTCAGACGTGGGAGCTGTTCCCCGAGAACTACCTGACCCGAAGGCAATCCCTGACGCTTAGGGACAAGCCCGACATGATCGTTCAGTTCGCCCACTACATCCAGGACCGGCTCCGGGAAGACGGCTACCCGGAGGTGGAGATACGGGCAATCACCGCCATCTCGTTGAACAACAAGCCGGAGCGCCCGGTCATCGACCGGAACGTCGACCTGACGAAGGTAAAGGTTCCCTGGTTGGGCAAAGCAGACTGGATCACGGCTGAGGAGCCCTAGGGCCCGGTAACTGCAGCCGGGCGTCCCCCGAGGTTATTGCTACCTGCCGGGGCCGGTCCCGTCAGTCGCAGCCGTCGGGGTTACGATCCTCGACGCAGACATCGCCGCTTTGTCCGCTGGAGCCGGTTGCCCCGCTTCGAGCACCGTTGCCTCCGCGGCCGCTGGTGCCGCCGTCGGCTCCGTCGGCGCCGGTGCCGCTGTCGGCATCGCCTCCGCCTCCGGCTCCGCCCTGTCCGCCGGCGCCATCGCCCCCGCTGCCTCCGCCGCCGTCCGCGCTGTCGTCCCCGGAGCTGCTGTCCGAGCTGCCGCCGGAGCCGCCTCCTCGCCCACTGCCGCTCCGCCGGAGCCTCCGTCACCGCTGCCGCCGACCGAGGCGCCGCTGGGACCTCCCGAGCCGCCTCCACCGCCGGACCCGGAGTCGCCCCCGCTCCCGCCGCCGCCCGAGGACCCCGTGGCGCCGCTGGCGCCGGATTCGAGGATGAACTCCTGCTCGCACCCCGTGGAGTCCGGGCCCGGACCGGAGGTCTCGCAAAAGTTTTCGGCTGATGCGGTTGAGATCAACGATGCCCCGAGAAGGGCGGCCGAGATCAATGCAACGGCCAAAAGCGTTCTGCGAGTTTTCATCCCATCCTCCTTGTTCCGCCGGTTCTCCGAGCGTGCCCGGTTCGGTCACGAGCCCTCGGGATCCTCTGGAGCGCCTCCTCAGGCATGGTGCTCATGGTGCGTTTGTTAAGTAGCGTTTGAACAACATACTTGAGTCGCCTATGGAGGTATAGGCAATCCGGCTAATTACATCTTGAGGATTAGAGAGACTCGCCCTACCAGGACGCAAAAAAGGGGCGGCCCGAAGGCCGCCCCTTTTGCCTTTTCAGGCTGAACTGCTATTAGCAGTCGTTGTTGTTGTCAGCGTCTGCGCAAGCGTCGCCGGAGTCGCCGGAGTCGCCGGTGGCGCCGCTACGGGCACCGTTGCCGCCGTTACCGGAACGTCCGCCTTCGCCGCCTTCGCCGCCGTCGCCGGTGTCGGCGTCGCCGCCGTTACCTTCGCCGCCGTCGCCGCCGGTGCCGTCGCCGCCACCTGCGCCGTTGCAGCCGCCGGACTCGTCGCCGGAGCCGTCACATGCGCCGTCGCCGCCGAGGCCGCCTGCGCCGCCGCCGCCGTCGCCGCCGCCGGTGGTTGCACCGGCGTAGTCGCCGCTACCACCAGCTGCGCCGCCGCCGCCGCCTGCGCCGCCGTTGCCGCCGCCGTCGCCGCCAGCACCGCCGGCACCTGCGCCGCCGCCGCCGCCGTCGCCGCTACCGCCGGCTGCTGCGCCGGATGCTCCGCCTGCGCCGCCGTCGCCGGCTGCGCCGGACTCGCCACCGTCGCCACCAGCGCCGGACTCGCCGGTTTCGCCGGTTGCGCCGGTCTCAAGGCCGAACTCCTGGGAGCACTCGGTTGTGTCGGGGCCCGGGCCGTTTGCGTCGCAGTTGTTCTCTGCGGCTGCGGTCGGGATGAGCAGTGCTGAAACCATGGCAAGCATCATGAGCATGCCAAACATTTTCTTGATCATTCCTACTACCTCCTGGCTAACTGCCGTATTCGATGTGCTTCTGAATTAGCGATGTATCGAACCTGCATGGTGTTGCGGGAAGTTCAAGCTGCTCGAAATGGAATGGGCGCTACCGGCCGCCTGATAGGCGAAACCGAGCCCCTTCCACCCGATACTCGGGGACTCTATCAGTTTGGCCGGTGGGAGTGGGCGAACCCGCGAAAAAAAGTTGGGAGCCGCTCCGACGGCGTTCGAGGTATCCCGGAATAGAAAGAGGGGCGGCAATTGCCGCCCCTCTTTGTCGAGCTTGAAGCTGTTAGCAGTCGTTGTTGTTGTCGGCCTCGGCACAAACGTCGCCGGAGGTGCCGGAGTCGCCGGTGCGGCCGCTGCGAGCGCCGTTGCCGCCGTTACCGGACTGACCGCCCTCGCCGCCTTCGCCGCCGTCGCCGGTGTCGGCGTCGCCGCCGTTACCTTCGCCGCCGTCGCCGCCGGTGCCGCTTCCGCCACCTGCGCCGTTGCATCCAGCGCTGGTGTCGGTTGCGCTGCCGTCACATGCGCCGTCGCCGCCTGCGCCACCTGCGCCGCCGCCGCCGTCGCCGCCGCCGGTGGTTGCACCGGAGTAAGCGCCACTGCCGCCGGCTGCTCCGCCGCCGCCGCCTGCGCCGCCGTTGCCGCCGCCGTCGCCGCCGGCACCGCCGGCACCTGCGCCGCCGCCGCCGCCGTCGCCGCTACCGCCTGCTGCTGCGCCGCTTGCGCCGCCGTCGCCGCCGGCACCAGCGTCGCCCGAGGCTCCGCCTTCGCCGCCGTCGCCGCTTGCGCCGGTTGCGCCGGTTTCGCCGGACTCGAGCTCAAAAGCCTGCTCGCAGCCGGTCTCGTCAGCGCCGGGACCGTTTGCGTCACAGTTGTTCTCCGCAGATGCGGTGGGAACGAGCAGTGCGGCCGACAGGGCCAGCATCAGCATCATTCCGAAGAGGTTCTTGACCTTCATTTTCGGTGTCCTCCTAGAGATTCGATCGAATCAACTCCCGAAGGAGTTGGGTGGAGCGTTTGATGCGCGCTCGACGCAAGGAGAGTTAGCACCTTCCGCCGTGCATCGGGGAGTCTATCAAACCGTTCGGCCAAAAGGGCACTCGGTGAGAAAAAGTTCTTCCGAAAATTGTTGACGGCTCTTTCGAGAAATAAAACGGCGGCCCCGAAGGGCCGCCGTTTGTTGCCAGGGGTTGAGCCTTAGCAGTTGTTGTTGTTGTCAGCGTCTGCACAAGCGTCGCCGGAGTCGCCGGAGTCGCCGCTACGGCCGCTGCGTGCGCCGTTGCCGCCGTTACCGGAACGTCCGCCTTCGCCGCCTTCGCCGCCGTCGCCGGTGTCGGCGTCGCCGCCGTTACCTTCGCCGCCGTCGCCGCCGGTGCCGTCGCCGCCTGCGCCGCCGTTGCATCCAGCGCTGGTGTCGGTTGCGCTGCCGTCACATGCGCCGTCGCCGCCTGCGCCGCCTGCGCCGCCGCCGCCGTCGCCGCCGCCGGTGGTTGCACCGGCCCAAGCGCCACTGCCGCCGGCTGCTCCGCCGCCGCCACCTGCGCCGCCGTTGCCGCCGCCGTCGCCGCCGGCACCGCCGGCACCTGCGCCGCCGCCGCCGCCGTCGCCGCTACCGCCGGCTGCTGCGCCGGATGCTCCACCTGCGCCGCCGTCGCCTGCTGCGCCGGAGTCGCCGCCTGCGCCGCCGTCACCGGTTGCGCCGGTCTCGCCGGTCTCGCCGGTGGTGAGCTCGAGCTCCTGCGAACACTCGGTGGTGTCCTCGCCCGGGCCGTTGGCGTCACAGTTGTTCTCAGCTGCTGCGGTAGGAACCAGAAGTGCGGCCGCGAGGGCCAGCATCATCAGGGTGCCCATGAGTTTCTTGATCATCTGCGTGATTCCTTCCTTTGATGTTGCCTTGCTTATGCGCTGCATCCGCCTCCTGGACCTTGCCGCCAGGGGCGAAATTCTTTTGCGAGACTTCGCAACTACTGGTAAATCCCCGCCGTATCTCGATGCAAAACTTTGGTGTAGACGAAACTAGCGCCCAGTTAAATGAGCACGCCGAATGTTACCGCTCCAAACCGGCCGGTTCAAGGAATTGTTTCAGAACCCCGCTCAGCGTTCGCAGATCCTCCACCGCCGTTTCCGCGTATCGAGTTTACGGGCGTGCGGGGAGTATGTGAACGGGAGGATCGACGGAAATCCGGCGTCTCGCAGCCGAGTTAGACTCTTAAGGCATTCGCCGAAGAGCAACAGCGGCCGGGAGACAGATTTGACGGAGAAGAATTCCAGGCGGGACGACAGGATCCTCGATCCCGAGCTCCTCAACGACGCGGCCTCGATGTCCACCACCGACCTGCGCAGCCGCCGGGACGAGGTCCGTGAGCTGGAAGCGGAGTTCAGCTATGCCCGCCGCCTTCTGCAGGGCAAGATCGACATCCTGGCCGCCGAGCTGAAGCGGCGCTCGGAGGGCGGAGAGGCCGGCATGGGAGACCTGGTCAGCCGGCTGCCCTCCATCCTTGCCGACGAGCCCCGCTCCGGCGGCGCCACCCGCCTGCTGGAGTCCGATCTCCCTCGCAACGCCGGCAAGTTCCGCAGGTACACCGAGAGGCTGGCTACCGGACTGGCACACATCGAGACCTCAACCCCCGAAGAGCTCACCGCGATGGTCACCGAGCTGGGAGCCGAGGAGCGAAAGGTCTCCGAAGACCGCCGGCGGGCCCAAAAGATCATCGACGGGCTGAACGCAGAGCTGGTGAGGCGGTACCAGAAGGGTGATGAGGACCCCTCGGCTCTTTTGAGCAGCTAGCGGGCCGGTGGAACCCAGCGCTTTTGAGGTGAACGAACCCCCCTCCCAGTCCGGCCCCCCGGCCGAGTTCGAGACGGAGACCGACTACCGGGCCGAGCTTGAACGAACCCGCTCGCAGCTCCTGGTGTTCGCCCGGGACATGAGTGCGGTTTACCAGAGGAAGCGGGAGCACGAACAAAAGCTCGGCGCCCTGCTCGAGGAGCTCCGAACCGACTACCTCTCGATTGTGGAGACCCTCGCCCTGGTGGTGGAGGCCAAGGACCAGTACACCGCCAACCACCTCGAACGGTGCAAGCGTTACGGCATCGCGCTGACCAGCCGTATCGATGCGGCGATGATCACCCCGCAGCTCCAGTACGGATTCCTCCTGCACGACGTCGGCAAGATCGGCATCCCGGAGGCGATCCTCATGAAGCCCGGACCGCTGACCTCCGAGGAGATGACCGTCATGAGAACCCACCCCTTGATCGGGGTACAGATCGTCGCCCCGATGCGCCGGGTGCTGGACGAGGTGACGGTGGAGGTCATCCGCCACCACCACGAGCGGTTCGACGGCAACGGGTACCCGGACGGCCTCAAAGGGGAGGACATCCCGCTGTCGGCCAGGATCTTCAGCGTCGTGGACAGCTTCGACGCCATGACCACGAACCGGCCCTACCGCAAGGCCCTTCCCCTGGATGAGGCTCTCACCCGCCTCAGGGCCGAAGCGGGCAAGCAGTTCGATCCCGATGTCGTGGCCGAGTTCGAGCTGCTGATGCAGAGCATCCAGTCTCCCGAGGACTGGTAAAAACCCGTTACCTGGCTAACCCCTGCGTTCTGTTAGCGTCGATCGAGTGGAAGTCACAGCTCATCCGATAGAAGGCGCCTTCGACCTGCCCGAGTGGCAGGAGCTGCTCGAGGCAGACCCGAACAGGCACGTCTTCGCCACCCCCGAGTGGAGCCGCCTGTGGTGGAACCGGTTTGGGGAGGGCAAACAGGAGGGCCTGGTGCTGACCTTTTCCGACCCCGGCACGGTCGCGCTGGCCGCGTTGACCATCGACCGAACGGAAGAAGGCCGCAGAGTCCGCTTTCTGGGAGGCGACGACCTCACCGACTACCAGGGCCCGCTGATCGCGTCCGAGAGGCACCGTCCCGCGGTGGCCGAGGCGTTCATCCGGTACCTCGTTGAGACGTTCGACGACTGGGACTACCTGGAGGCCAAGGGACTTCCTGTGCCTTTCCACTTCTCGGAGTGGCTGGTTGAGGCCGCAGACCGGATGAAGCTCCGGTTCGAGCTGGAGCTGCATGAGCTGACGGCGGTGCTGATGCTCCCGGACTCCTGGGACACCTACCTCGCCGGCCTGGGCAAGAAGAAGCGGCACGAGCTGGAGAGGAAGACCCGCCGTTTTGAACGGGAGGCCCCCGACGCCGTGCTGCGCAGCACCGGCGACGAAACGCTCGAGGCGGACATCGAGGCGTTCATCCGCCTCCACAAGACCAGCGCCGGCGAGAAGGGCGAGTTCATGCTGCCCGCCCGCGAGGAGTTCTTCCGGGAGATCGCCCGCACCCTCCAGCCGATGGGGATGCTGGCGCTCGACTTCCTCGAGCTGGACGACAAGCCGATCGCCGCCACCATCTCGTTCCGGTACGACAACGTCTTTTACCTGTACAACTCGGCCTACGACCTCACCCTGCGCCCGATATCGCCCGGGCTGATCCTGGTCTCCCGCCTGATACAGCGATCGATTGGCGAAAAGGCCAGGCGTTTCGATTTCCTGAGGGGCCGGGAACGGTACAAGTACGACCTGGGGGCGGAGGCGCTGCCTCTCCACTGGATCCTGATCCGCCACCCTTCCGGGATGGCGACGGAATCCGGCCGTCCCAGTAAGTAAGGAATAACCACAGGCTTCGGCTACCATTTTCCTAGTAGGCATAACGAGCGTAGTTTGCCAACATCCCGATTACGAAGGACGCCCCGCACTGGCCGTTAGAGATTTAACCCTGATTCCCGAGTCATTCCGGCCGGTCCGGCGTGTCGCGATGCTTGTCGTGCACTCCAACCCCCTGGCCGAGCCCGGCTCGGGTGACGCCGGCGGCATGACGGTCTACGTCCGGCAGATGGCCGCAAGCCTCGCCCAGCGGGGCATCGAGGTGGACATCTTCACCCGGCGAGACTCAGCGGACTCGAAGACCGAGGTCACCCTCCGGCCGGGCGTGCGGGTCATCCAGGTCGAGGCCGGGGCTCCCGGCCTATCAAAGGAGCAGATCCCCGCCTACCTGCCCGAGTTCAGCGCCAACCTGCTCAAGTTCGTCGAGAGCTCAGGGATTTCCTACGACGTCGTCCACAGCCACTACTGGCTTTCGGGCAAGGTGGCCGCCATCGTCGCCGCCCGCTGGGGGGTCCCTTTCGTACACACCTTCCACACCCTCGGCCGCGAGAAGAACCGCGCCCGCCGTCCGGGAGACCTCATGGAGCCGGAGTTCCGGCTGGACGGGGAGGCGCGGGTGATCGCCGACGCCTGCGCGATCGTGGCCAGCACCGCGGAGGAGCGCAAGGCCCTCATCGATCTCTACTCGGCTCACCCGGAGCGCATCCACCTCATCCCGCCGGGCGTGGACCATGCCACGTTCCGCCCCGACAACCGGGAGGCGGCCAAGCACGCCCTCGGCCTCGAGGGCAAGAAGGTCATGCTCTTCGTCGGCCGGCTGCAGCCGTTGAAGGCGGCCGACGTCGCCATCGAAGCTCTGGGACATCTGGTCCGCTGGGGAAGGGTGGGCCTGGACGACGTGCGTCTTCTGATCGTCGGAGGGTCCAGCGGCAAGTCCGGCTCGGGGGAGTCCGAGAGGCTGGCGGAGCTGGTTGCCGGTCTGGGCCTGTCGGAGGCGGTCCAGTTCGTCCCGGCGCAGCCGCACAACCGCCTGCCCGCCTACTACCAGGCGGCCGACGTGTGCCTGGTCCCCTCCTACACCGAGTCGTTCGGCCTGGTTGCGCTGGAGGCCCAGGCGTCGGGGGTCCCGGTGGTGGGATCCGCTGTCGGAGGCCTGAAGGCCATCGTCCGTCACGGGCAGACCGGCTACCTCGTGGCGCCCGGGGCGTCGGAGTCATTCGCAGAGCGGACGTGGATGGTCCTGTCGGACGACCGCCTCTCGGAGAGCATGGGCAGGCTGGCGGTCTGCTCGTCCGGCGACTTCGCGTGGGACCGCTCGGCCGGTGAGCTGCACGATCTTTACACCGCAGGGTCCAAGAGCAACGACTGTTCCCCCTCTTCGATGTGGAGTGGGAAGAAACCTTTCGGGTCGCGAACAATTGTCCTGAAGCGGTCTTGACGCTCCTCAAAGGGCTGGGTAACTTGTCCCAGTCGCACGCAGCCCGGTAAACCGCCGGCAGCGAAGCGGTCTCGAAGAGGGCAGAGCGAATCCTCGTTGGTCTCTCGTCTTTGAAGGTTTTGGCCTACATCGACGTGGATTTGGGCGGGAAGGCACTGCATCTACGGGATTGTGGTTGCCGGGATTTTCCGGCCGTGTGGGACTGGCAGGGCCCAAGATGCCGTAAGGAAGCACAAAACTGTGTTCGGGGAAGTGCGCAGTGGAGTGCGACTCGAGGTACCTCGGGCCCTGCTTCTTTTTGTCTCCGTATGTTCGCGTCGAGAGCGCGAATAAATCTCGTCTGCCGCCCTTGACCGGTTCGGCCGCGCGCCGTAGTTTTCGAGTATCCCGAGCGATACCGGGGACCGGCAGCGGATCCTTCCGGCAGCTCATCCCAAGGCCGAAACCTTGTCGGCGGACCGGGCAACCAGGTCTGTCCACAGGTAGTACAGCTTTTGAGCGTCGGAGGTGATCGCAAAGGCCCCAGGGATTGCTCGGGACACTTTTAGGGCTCAGGGCAATAAGGTTGCGTGGCCCGCCGTAGCTACTGCACGAAGCACCGGCGAAAGCCGGCCGATCGAGCGGTTCTGGGGCCGGGTTGTGTGGCCCCAACTCCTGAGCCTTAAATGTGTCCCGAGCAAGGCGCGGTCTGGGATACTGCCGGAATGGACACAGATCGCAAGGTAGCCGTTCTCGGCTCCGGCAAGATGGGCGAGATCCTCGCCGCAGGCATGGTTCGCTCCGGCGTCTGTTCCGCCGGGCAGATTCTGGTCACCGACGCCGACCCGGATCGTCTCCAGCAGGTAGCCGGCCGCCATGGCTTTTCGGCCGCAAAGAGCAACCGGGAGGCCGTCGAGGAAGCCGGGGTCGTGGTACTGGCGGTCAAGCCCAAGGACATCGACGGTCTGCTCGCCGAGATCGGCCCCGCTCTGGGGGCCGGCACTCTGGTTATCTCAATCGCTGCGGGCATCACCACCGGCGCCCTGGAACACGGTTTGGGCGACGGGGCAACTGTGGTTCGCGCCATGCCGAACGCCGCGTCCTCTGTTGGCGAAGGCATCACTGCCATCTGCCCGGGCAGCGCAGCCGGCGACGAACACCTGGCCGTGGCCCGGGAGCTGCTGGAGGGCGTGGGGCCGGTCCTGTCGGTGGGCGAGGCCTACATCGACGCGGTGACGGCGGTCTCCGGCTCTGGTCCCGCCTACTTCGCCCTTTTCGCCGAGGCTATGGTCGATGCCGGCGTCACGGTTGGCCTGCCCCGGGAGATCTCAGCCCGGCTCGTGGCCCAAACTATGAAGGGCACGGCAGCGTTGATCACCCAGGGGATGGAGCCGGTGGAGGTTCGCGCAGCCGTCACCTCTCCCGGAGGCACCACCGCGATGGCGGTCCGGGAGTTGGAGAGGGCCGGGGTGCGTGCCGGAATCCTGAACGCCGTTCAAGCTGCCTTCGACCGGGCCAGAGGGCTGGCAGGAGCCGAAGGCAAGTAGGTTTCTAGGCCGAACCGCCGCCGGACTTCTTGGCGGCCTTCTTGGCCTTCTTCGCTGCCTGGGCGGCGTCGTTCTTCGGACGCTTCTTCTCTTTGGGTGCAGGCTGCTTAGCCACTTCGCCTCCCTTTGATTCAGGTGGTGGGCCTGGCCGTCGAAGGATCGAGCAGGCTCCCACATGGTGCCACCTCTAACAGCAAAATGGCGCCGTTGCCGGGTGAGGGATCATACCGCGCCCGATAGCAGGGGTTGCCCTATGTTGCCCAGTGGGGCGGGATGTATACTCCCGAAAAAAAGGGTGAGCGAATGGCTCGTGAAAAACAGGGGTTCCAGTTTCTGACCGTGAGCGAGGTCGCTCTGCTGATGCGTGTATCCAACATGACGGTTTACCGACTGATCAAGTCCGGAGCTCTAAAGGCGGTGCAGGTCGGTAACCGCTACCGGGTTAAAGAGTCGGATGTTCACCAGTATCTTGATGACCATTACGTCAGGGCGGTCTAGGCAGAGTCTCTAAGCTGAGGTTCGCTCGATGCGCGCCTCGAAAATGCAGTCTGCTCTACGAATAGATCGACGGTAGATGGCGCGCCGGCACTAACTTAAAAGGGATGCCAAGTGGCGCGTGTTTCTCAGAAAGAGTTGATCGACCGGCTCGTCGAGTCGTGCCACACCATCGTCCTGCTCGGGGGCATCGACTCCGGTAAAACCAGCTTCGGGCTCAGCCTCGCGGAAGCCGCCCGGCGTAAGGGAATCTCGGTTGCCTACGTCGACGCCGACCTGGACCAGTCCACGGTCGGCCCGCCTACCTGTGTGGGCCTCAAGTTCTGCACCGACCTGGAGAGGGTTGACGCCCAGACCGTCCGGGACGCCGACGAGCTCGGCTTCGTCGGCGCCTACTCGGCCGAGGGAAACCTGACGGCGGTGGTGGCCGGAACCGCCCGCCTGGTCAACCACGCCCGGGACGCCGGGTGCCGGCTCGTCATCGTCGACACGGGAACGCTCATCTCCGGGACGGACGCCGAGCTGCTCAAATTCCACAAGCTGGACCTGGTCCGGCCCGACCACGTGGTCGGCTTTCAAAGAGGCGAGGAGCTCGACCCCATCCTCGGCGTTCTAAGCCGCTTCTTCTCGCTCGACGTCACGGCACTCAAGGTCGACGGTGAGATCGCCGAACGGTCCGCCGAGGACCGGCTCGCGGCCCGGGAGAAGGCCCTCGCCTCCTTCTTCGTCCCGCCGATATCCAAGTGGCGGGTTAAGCGGACGGTTTTTATGCCCACGCTCGCTCCCGACACCGATGCGAGGCGCCTGGACGGCCTGCTGGTGGGGCTCGAGGACGGCAAGGGCAAGTGCCGCGGCATCGGCCTTCTGGAGTACACCGAGGAGGGCGATGTGCTCAGGATGGTATCGTCAGTAGGCACCGGTGCCAGAGGTCTCAGGCTCGGATCGGTCCGCCTGACCGTGGAAGGTAAGACCATCGGCAGGTTCGAAGCAGAAGAGATCTTCAGCAGCTAGACCGCTGAGGCCGAATTTCTTAGGAGAAGGGCTCGATTTGTCATCTGTCGTAAAGAAGCGCAGGAAAAAGATGCGCAAGAAGAAGCACAAGAAGATGTTGAAGCGGACGCGCTGGCAGCGCCGGCAGCAGGGTAAGTAGGCCTTCCGCCAGATAACCTTTCTCTCCGACTTCGGACTGGCCGACGAGTACGTCGCAGTCTGCAAGGCGGTGATTAGGAGTATCGCTCCGGGTGCGGAGATCGCAGACATCAGCCACCTCATCGAGCCCTACGGGGTGCGTCAGGGTGCCGTGGTGCTGTATGAGTCCGTCCCCTACTTCCCACAATCGGTCCACCTCGCAGTTGTCGACCCGGGTGTTGGTTCGGCCCGGCGCGCCGTGATCCTCTCGGTAGCCGGCGGCAGCTCGCTGCTGGTCGGGCCCGACAACGGCCTCCTTATGCCCTCCGCCGCCCGTCTGGGCGGCGTCGAGGGCGCCTGGGAGATCGCCAACCCCGAGCTGGGCCTCCCGGTCCGCTCCTCGACCTTCCACGGGCGGGACGTCTTCTCTCCGGCGGCCGCCCACCTGTTCCTAGGGGTCGCCCCGGCAGAGTTCGGTCCCGGGGTCGACCCAGGCTCCCTGGTGCGGCTGGAGGAGACCACGGTGGCGGACCTCGGCAGCCACCTGAGCGGCGAGGTCGTGCACGTCGACCGGTTCGGGAACCTGCAGACCAACCTTCGTAGTGTCCACCTGGACCGCCTGAACGCCGTACCCGGCGACCGGCTGCAGGTCCGTCTGGGAGAGCGCGTTGTGGAGGCGACCGTACGCCGGTCTTACTCCTTCGGCGAGGTGGGGGAGCTGCAGCTGGTGGTGGACTCGCACGGCTGCGTCGCGATCTGCGTCAACGAGGGGAGTGCGGCCCTGCTGACCGGCGCCCGGCCCGGTTCGACCGTGCTGCTGGGAGCTGGAGGGTTTGCGGAGGGCTAGTGGATTTTGGAGCGTGCCGCCGTCTAGCGGGGAACGCTGCTCATCTGGAGGACCGAGAGGGCTCCCATCAGCAAAATTGCCAGGAGCAGCACCGCTACGGCCACGATCGTATTCCGTCTCACCCAATGAGGATATCGTGAGCCAACGTAATTGGGCACGACCGTGACACGGGAGTAGCAAAATGGGTTCGTTTCTCTACGCAATCATCGTCGGCGGGATCGCCGGCTGGCTGGCCAGCATGGTTACGGGCACCAACGAGCGGATGGGTTGCCTGTTGAACATCGTCGCAGGGATAGTCGGGGGGTTCATTGGAGCCTGGGTCTTCCAGAAGACCGGCATGCAGATGCCGGGAGGAACCTGGGTGGGCCCGATTGTGGTGTCGTTCGTCGGCGCAGCGATTCTGCTGGGCATCGTTCGGTTGTTGACCGGGCGGGGCTAGCGGTCTACTTCCCGAGCTGAAGGGTCAGCTCGCAGATCGCCCGCTCCAGCGTCTCGAGGCCCTCGGCCTTGCCGACGCACAACGCCACCCCAACGCCGGCCGCCTGCTGCTTGAGGTCTTTGTCCACGTAGGCGGTGTAGAGAATGATGTTCTGGTCCGGGGCGTCGGCGAGGATGCGCCGGGAGGCCTCGAGGCCGTTCATCCCGGCCATGGCGTGGTCTATGACCATGACGGCCGGACGGTGCTCGGCCGCCAGCTCCACGGCCTGGGCGCCGCTGCTGCCCTGGCCGACGATGTTGAACCCGTCCAGGGTAAGAAGCGACACGAGCATGTCCAGCACGTGTTTGGTGTCGTCGACGACCACTACGTCTATCGCCAAGATGTTCCTTTCCTTAGGCTTGCCGGGCGGCATGGCGCGCGGTTGGCCTTCAATTCACATTACTTGAAGTTTCGCAGTTAGGGTGTAGGTGTGATGGGTCTCTTTCCTCTGGCTGCTGCACTGGTAAGCGGCACATTCTCAGCCTCACTCCTCCGCCAGTTTGCCCGCCGGCGTGGTCCTCACCAGCTGGCCTGGGGCATCGCGCTGGGCACCTTTGCCGCCGCTTCGGTGTTTGCCGCGGTGGGCATGCTCGCCGGCTGGTCCGGTTCCATCTTCCGGTTGTACTATCTGTTCGGCGCCCTGGTAAACGTGCCGATACTGGCTTTGGGTACCCTCTATCTCTATTTCCCGCGCCGGGTGGGCCACCTGGCGGCACTTTTGGTGGCGGCGGCATCGCTTTACGGCGCGGTAGCAGTTATGTCGGCCGAACTGGTCGAGGCGCCGCTCAGGATCTCGGGCGCGATCCCCATGGGCTCAGAGGTCATGGCCCCCGCCGTCCGTGCGCTGTCCCGCTACTACTCCTACGCCGGCTTCCTGATCGTCGTGGCCGGTGCAATCTGGTCGGCGGTGAAGCTCGCACGCAAGCCGGGGGAGCGGTTCAAGCGACTGGCGCAGGGTAACGGCCTGATCGCCGCAGGGACTGTCGTGGTGGCGCTGGGAAGCGCCTTCGCCCGGCAGGGCCAGGGAACGGTGTTTGCGGTGGGCCTGGCGGTGGGCGTGACGGTCATGTACCTGGGGTTTCTCCGCACGAGCACGCCGCCCGGCCGAAAGGCGGCTGTTGCCGAGGCGCAGGGCGCGGTGGTGGCGACCAATGGTTCCTCGGGAGGTTAGCGCTGCGCGGCGGGCTTTTGCGAAGCAGCTGAGCGGGACCGGCGTGGATCGTGGCTGACGCCTCGGTCGGGCTGCCGATCGCCTTTATCGCCGGGGCCGCTTCCTTCCTCTCTCCCTGCGTACTTCCCCTGCTGCCCGGCTACCTCTCCTACATGTCAGGGATGTCGCTGGAGATGGTGCGGGAGGGCAACGCGCCGGTCCGCCGGCTGCTCGGGCCGACTCTGTTGTTCGTTGCCGGCTTTTCGACCATCTTCGTTGCCCTGGGGACCTCGGCCAGCCTGGCCGGCTCGCTTTTGAGGGACCACCAGCTGATCCTGACCCGTATTGCAGGCGTGCTGGTCATTCTGATGGGGCTGGCTTTCATGGGCCTGCTGCCGCTCCCCTTCCTCTATCGGGAGAAGCGCCTGGACATGAGGCGGGGGCGCACCTACACCGGCAACTACCTGATGGGCCTGAGCTTCGGGCTCGGGTGGACTCCCTGCATCGGCCCGACCCTCGGCGCGACGCTGGTCATCGCCTCCCAGGCGGACCGGGTGGGGGAGGGGGCGCTCCTGCTGTTCGTGTACTCGCTGGGTCTCGGCATTCCGTTCGTGTTGTCGGCGCTCGGCGTGTCCCGGCTCACCGGGGCCCTCGCCTTTTTCCGCAGCCACCAACAGGCGATACTGCGGGTAAGCGGAGGGCTGCTGGTGGCGTTCGGGCTGCTCCTGTTCTTCAACCGGGTGTACGTGATCTCCGCCTGGATCCAGCGGGGGATGGACGCAGCGGGCCTGGAGGAGCTGATAGGCATATGAGCGACGTGGTCCTTTACACGAAGCCGGGCTGCTGCCTGTGCGACGACGCAAAAGCGGCCCTGGAGAGGGCCGGCATCGGGTTCCGGGAGGTGGACATCAATCGGGACCCCGGCTTGTTCGCCGAGTACGGCATCCGCATCCCCGTGGTGGAGGTCGGCGGTGTGCCTGCATTCGAGGCGGGGATGAACCCGGACGAGATTGCGGAACTGGTGGACGAGGCGCGGGGCCTCTAGCTCGGCAAAACAAAAAGGCCCGGCCGGGTGGCCGGGCCTTTCGTCGGGGCTTTGTTTCTAAGCGATCTGAGGCTGGGTCAGCCGCGCTTCCTTCTCGATCTTCGAAACGCCGATCAGGTGGGCGATCATCAGGATCACGCTGATCGCCAGGTAGATGAACGCCGGCACCCGTACCGATCCCCGGACCCGCACTGCTGCGACCAAGGCATCGTCCGGAGCGCCCGGCTGTCCGGTCATGTCCAGTGTGGCGAAAGGCACGTTCGGCTTGATGGCGTCGTCCTTGCGGAATCCGTAGTCGATGAGCTTGCCGGTCTTGTCGGCGTTGAGCGTGATGGTCTGGCCCTCGGCGTCGACCTCGAGAATGGGCATTCCCGGAGTCACATCCGTGCCTTCCTCGACCAGGAACTCCTTGACGGTGCCCTCGGCTTTGCCGCCCAGGTCGCCGGACATCATCTGCTCGATTGCGACCGCCCGGCCGACTGCGAGGACGGAGTCCTTCCCGGCCACGTCGACTTCCTTCATCCTGACGTCGGTGGTTGAGAACTTCTCAGGGTCGAGTGCGATGTCGCCCTTGGTCATGTCCTCGACCGACTCGACGACACCGGGGATGGGGCTCGTGGCCTCCATCACCAGCGCCTCCATTACCGGGTCGGCGTTCTCCAGCTCGGAGGCCAGGTCGTCGCCCCCTTCGAGGTCGGCCAGGTGGACGTCCTCCTCGGGCTCCTCCCAGCCTTCGCCGTCGGGGTAGTCCGCGGTGTCCCAGGTTCCCCACCGGGTGTCGACCTCGTCCAGCTCAGGACCGACCGCCGCCGGATGCCATGCGGTGTCCGTTCCCAGATCACCCCAGAAACCAGCTTCACCCTTCGGGCCAAGGCCCGTGGCGAACCAGATGGCCGAAAGAAGCGTCATCACCGCAAACAGGCAGGCGCCGGTTACGAAGTAGCCGAGCTTGGCACCCAGGATCATCGACGTAAGCAGCCAGACGCTGCCCACGAAGACGACGATGAACGCGATGGTGATTGCAATCCCCTTGATGAAGGTACCGCTGCCTCCGGAGGTCGCGGCCTCGGTAGCGAGTAGTGCGATGTCGGAGGTATTCAACGGCTTGCTCCCAATCCGAGAAGCATCTACAGGCTCCTCTCGTAATCCACAACCAATTGGATCTGCTCATCGGTGAGGGTTCCGCCCCAGGCGGGCATCGCTCCGGTGCCCTGGCCGGACGTGCCGTAGGGCTGTCCGGGCTTGGAGCCTTCCTTCACGAAGGTCTTGTGATCTTCGATGTTCGGGAACATCGCCGACTCGGACCCACCCTTCATCGCAGGACCGGATCCTCCGGCGCCGCCGATACCGTGGCAGGTGGAACAGAACTGGGTGAAGATCTGGTCGCCGGTGGCGCCCTCCTCCACCTCCGCCTCCTGCTGGATGCTCTCGAGCCAGTTGACGATGTCGTCAAGCTCCTGCTCGGTCAGAGGGCCGCCGTACTCGCCGCCCCATGTGGGCATGTCGGTTCCCGGGCGTCCACGTTCGATGGTCTCGCGGATGTAGGCGCGGGCATCCTCGAAGCCGGGAGGCGGCTCCTCGTAGCGGGCGAACACGGTCTTGAGCTCGGGCACCTGCACGATGGATCGGGTCCCGGTGTCCGGGTTGAGGAACTCGTTGGTTCCGCCCTCGGCACCCTCGCCGTGGCAGCGGGCGCACTCCTTGCCCTTCGAGTTGGTGGCTCCGGTCTGCTGGTTGGTGGTCAGGGCGTAGTACTCCTCGCCCCGCTCGAGCGACTCCTCGGCAAACTCCTTTTCGTTGTCCAGGCGGTTCTGGGGCTCCTGCACCCAGTAGGCCGGCATGAAGAAGGCAAAGAACAGCGTGAGGGCCAGGCCCCAGCCGTGGATCTTGGTTAGGCGTGACGACTCCAGCACTGCGTCGATGTCTGCCGGCCTGAGGGCCGGGGGCACCTTCGACTTGTTGCCGGATCCCGAGCGCGTCCTGAGCACAACCAGGGCGGCGCCGGCGGCAATGCCTCCAACTAGAACTGCGATAAGTAGCTGACCCATGATCTCCTGCTAACTTGCTGTTCGAACGGTCAAAGTTTTAGGCGGTAACGCAGTGAGCCCCTTCAGGCTGCGGCTGCGTGGTGATGGTTCCCCGGGGGGCTCCGGCGATGATGGTGGCGGTGTCGACGATGATCTCGCCGTCCACCACCTCGACCCTGAACTGGTCGAGGCTGCGAGGCGCCGGGCCATCCCGGTACTCGCCGTTCACGGAGTACTTCGAGCCGTGGCACGGGCACTCGAACCACTTTGCGGGCGGGCACCACGGAACGCTGCAGCCCAGGTGAACGCACTTGCGGTAGAGGGCCATGAAGCCGGAGACATCGACGTTGGCTGCCTTGTAGGCGGGAACGTCGGCCGCGTCGGCCGGGTCGCCTTCGTACAGGGTCAGGTAGAAACGGCCGTCCGGGATGAACTTGGGCTCCCGGCTTGCGAGCTCGGCGCGAAGGTCGTCCTCGTTGCCGACGGTGATCTTCGAGCCGAATCCGCCCCGCAGGCGGGGGTACAAAAAGTCGATGGAGGCCAGGGCGAACTGCCCCAGGAAGGCGAGGGAGGCAAACCCTACGCCCCGCAGGAGGAACTTGCGGCGGCCGACGTCGGTGACGTCGGAAACCGGCTGTACCTCGAGCTGGCCTTCGGTGACCGCGCCGGCTTTGCGGCTGCGGGCGCCGATGAGAGCAAAAGGAATCCAGGCCAGAAGAGAGGCCAGGGCAATGATGAGGGCGAACTGAATAGGTGTCATAGCTCGAAAAATATCCCCGCGTCCCATGGGTAGACAAAGTTGAATCCAGGGCCTCTCATGATCGACCCTAGCATGCCGAGAATTGCGAACATGAGCATGAAGATGGTCCACATCGAGATGGCCAGCTTCCGGTCACCGGGCTTGTTGGACGGGTTCCGGTCGATGTACGGCGTTGCCATCAGGCCCAGGATGAGCCACTGCGGAATCGAAACGCCCGCCACCTGCGGGTGGAAGTAACGAAGCAGCTCCTGCAGTCCGAGGAAGTACCACGGCGCCTTGGAGGGGTTCGGTGTGACGTTGATGTTGGCAAGCTCACGAAGCTCGGCGTTCACAAAAACGGAGACGATGGTCAGAAGCGCAGTTACCGCCAGAACGGCGAGGAACTCGCCCGCCATCAGGTGCGGCCAGGTGTTGACCCGGTCGATGGGCTCCTTCTCGACTCTCTGGATAGATTCCGGCTTGACGACCGCCAGCAGACGCTGCAGACGCTCGGGAGCGGCGTCGCCGGCCCCTACGCCTGCCCTTGCCGCCGCCCTGCGTCCACCGGCGGCCGGAGCCGCAGCAGGAGGGGCGGCTGCCGGAGCAGAGGCGGCGGCAGCAGCCGGAGCAGCAGCTACGGCTGCGGGCTCGGGTGCCGAAGCAGCAGCAGCCGCGGGTTTCTCGGCAGACTCATCAGCGGCAGCGGGCTTGTCAGCAGCAGGAGTCTTGGGAGCTCCCCCGCCTGCAGCAGCCTTCTTGGCGCGGTGCCGTGCAGCCTTGGCTCGAGCCTCGGCAACCGCCGGGGATGAGCCCTTGGCATTTTCTTCGGCCAGCGTCTGGTCGAATATTTCGTCAGGAGTGGGCATCAGTTCGTCCTAGTCCGTCGTGGAGTGGTGCAGATCATAGTGGTCCCGAAATTCCGCCGTCCTTGCGGACTCGCCAGAAGTGCACGGCCATCAGCAGCGTGATGACAAACGGCAGTGCAAGCACGTGCAGCGTGTACCAGCGGATCAGAGTCCCGGCACCGATCTGAACGCCTCCGAGAAGGATGAACGAGACCTCTTTACCAACCAGCGGCGACTCGTAACCCATCTGTGTGCCGACGGTGACCGCCCAGATCGCCAGCTGGTCCCAGGGCAGCAGGTAGCCGGTAAAGGCCAGGAGCAGTGTGAGGAGCAGCAGAACGACTCCGATGACCCAGTTGAACTCCCGCGGCGGCTTGTAGGAGCCGGTGTAGAAGACCCGGGACATGTGCAGGAAGACGGTGACGACCATCAGGTGGGCGCTCCAGCGGTGCATGTTTCTCACCAGCTGGCCGAACGCCACCGAGGTTGCCAGCCCGACCATGTCGGTGTAGACGACCTCGGTCGAGGGCCGGTAGAAGAACATCAGGAAGATTCCGGTGATCGTCAGGAAGATGAACAGGAAGAAGGAAAGGCCGCCCAGACACAAGGTGTACGAGAGCTTGATTCCGTGCCGCTTCACCTTCACCGGGTGGAGGTGGTACAGGACGGAGTTCATGATCACGTAAGCGCGGTTACGTGGGGAGTCCTGGTATCCCTTCGTCAGGACCGATCCGGGCCTGAAGATGGAACGCCAAACCTGGCCGCCTCTCAGGCCGTCCCAAGCACCCTTTGCCAGAGCGCCCGGGTGGCGCAGGCCACCAAGCTTTTCTTTCAGATTTGCCGCCAACCCGTTCTCCTTGTGTCTTAGGTTGCTACGAAGTTGCGCCGGAAACCTTGCCCATCGCCCTCGCCGGAGCCTTCTGGGCCTCCAGCCTGCCGATGGTCAGCGCCCCCGTGGGACACCTTTCAACGCACAGCAGGCACCGGGTGCACGCATCGTCGTCAATCACGAACAAAATGTCATTGGCTTTCATGTCCCGGGCTATCTCTTCCGAGCCGGCCTCCGCAACGATGTTGGGAGTGAGCATGAAGATGCAGTACCAGGGGCAGATGTCGACGCAGCCCTCGCAGAGAATACACAGTTCGGGAATGAGCCCGATGTACCGGGGCGGCTTGCGTACGGACTTGACCCAGGAAGCTTCGACGTCCTGCATGACGTAGTCGGTGCGCAGGCGCGGCTTCTCAATGTCGTTCTTCTCGCTAAACGGATCCTGCGGGTATGTCATTTCCCGGGGAGGTATCCCTTAACGCCCTCGCTGCCCCTGAGGCCGAGGCGCCGGCGGCGCTTCTCACCCAGGATGTAGGTCGCAGCTACGGGAATTGCAAAAATGAAGGTCTGGACGCCCATGGTGATCGCATCGTGGATGCGAACCAGGGTGTAGGGGTCCTTGAACTCGATGCCCGAGACACTCTTGATGAACGCCGCGATGGACTCGGAGTTTCCGTCCCAGGCGTAGCGGAACATCGACGGCAGAAAACCCAGGGTCACGATCAAAATTCCCGTGATGATCGTGGACAGGATGATCGCCCGGACCCAGGTCATCGGCTTGTCAGTTTGTTTGCTCAAAGTAAGTGGTTCCCTCTTTGGTCTGTTCCGCCGTTCGGTTCGTGTGTCGGCGTCGGGCGCATTATAGCCGACGGTCCTGGCGACACTTCGGCCACTAACTGCACAGCCGACACTCTACTTTGCCGCGCCCTTTTTTTCAGAAGCCCGCAACTCGTCGATGCGCTTTTCGAGCGCCCGCTGACGCCTGGAAACCGAAAAAAGAAACATAACAATCGCCGCAAAAACCAGCAGATAGGCGAGTCCCAGAAAGCCGAGGCCGTCCATGTCAGGCCCGGGGGGTGCGGCGGCAGATGTTCACGGGCTAAAGACTACCCGCAGCGCGGTGGGTTATGACCGCGTTCTCCAAAGAGTCGCTCTCGAGCTCCATGACCTCGTCCTCCAGCTTGATCACCCTGACCCCCAATGCAAGCAGGACCAGGTACAAAAGCGTGAAGACCGCGAACATCAGGACCAGCACGATCTGCATCTCCGGCGGCAGGGCGGCCGAGGCTTCGGGGCGGATCACGGTGCGGGACGGGTGCTGGCCCCGCCACCAGTCGACCGAGAAGTGCACGAGCGGCACCACCATGAACCCTGCGATGCCGATGACCGCGCCGATGCGGGCGCCCCGGGTCTCGTCGCTGGCGTTCGCCCGGAAGGTCAGGTACCCGAGGTAGATGAGAAACAGGACGAGGGTCAAGGTGAGCCGGGGGTCCCACGCCCAGAACGCCCCCCAGATGGGCTTCCCCCACATGGCGCCGGTGATCAGCGTGATGCCGGTGAAGAGAACCCCGACCCTGGCACTGCCCTGGGCGACCCAGTCCCAGCGGGACTCGGAGGTCTTGAGGTAGGCGACCGAGCAGGCCAGAACCACCCCGAACGCCAGGTAGGCGACCCATGCGGACGGCGCATGGACGTAGAGGATCCGCTGCGACACGCCCTGGAAGGCCTCGGTGGGAACCCAGAAGAAAATTAGGGCCAGGCCCGTCAGGAACGCGGCGGCCAGAATCGTTTGCGTGAGCTGGAGTGGGTCTTTTTTCATTCCTCGATCACAAATTCGAAGGTCACGGCTCCGAGAGTCAGGAAGATCACGTCGAAGACTGCCAGAAGGATAAACCAGCGCAGTTCGTTACCGAACCCGTTCTCGATCAGAAGCGTGGAGGTGAGCTTGGAGGCTCCCAGGATCACCGGCAGGGTCAACGGGAACGTGAGCAGCGGCAGCATGAGCGACCGGGCCTCCGCATGCTGGGTGGCTGCGCCGAACAGGGTGCCCACCGCGGCCATTCCCAGGCTGGCCACAAGCATCACCGGAAGGATCTGCGGGAACAGCGACCCCGGCGCGATGTTGGCGAAAAGCATAAAAAGCGGGATTGCAACCATCTCGGTTGCCAGCAGAAAGGCCACGTTGGCAATCAGCTTGCCGGTGTAGAGGGCGGCGGGGTCCACGGGGGCGAGGAGCAGACCGTCGGCGGCCGAGGTCTCGCGGTCCGCCGCAGCGCTCCTTCCAAACCCGATGACCGCAGCGAAAAAGATGCTGGTCCACAGCAGCAGCCCCGTTATGTCCCGGGCCGACAGGGCGCCGGCGACCGGCACCGGCACCGGGGCCCTGAGGGCGCCCGGCGGCAGGGCGAAGGTCAGCAGGAAAACCAGGCAGAGGGCGAATACCAGCATCACCGGGGCGATCTGCCTGGCCCGCGACTCACCCCTCAGGTCCTTCGCGGCCAGCGCCAGCACAGTCCTCAAACGAGCCGCCCTCCGTCCAGGTCCACGAGCCGTCCGGCGATCTGCATCGCCTTCGCCCGGTCGTGCGTGGTGAGCAGCGTGGTCCTCCCGGGCCGGGAGATCAGCGCGGGGAGCCCGCCGGCGCTCGCCTCGTCCAGCCCGGAGAAGGGCTCGTCGAGCAGGAGGATGTCAGGGTCGTGCAGCAGGGCCCGGGCCAGGCCCAGCCTCTGTGACTCCCCGCGGGAGAACGTGCGGACCAGCGCGCTGCCCTTGTGCTCGAGGCCCACCTGCTCCAGCAGGCCCGGCACCTTCGCCCGGTCGACCCTGTACAGGTCGGCGTAGAACTGCAGGTTCTCCGGTGCCGACAGGTACCGGTAGAGGAAAGGCTCGTGCCCGAGGTACCCGATCTGCGCTTTGGCGTTCCGGGGTGCCCTGCCGGCGAGGGTTACGGTTCCCGAGGTCGGCTTCAACAGCCCGGCGGCGATCTTGAGTAGGGTCGACTTACCGGAGCCGTTGGCGCCGAGCAGGGCGACGGTCGCCCCCTCTTCGATCTCGAGTGTGAGGTTGCTCAACGCCCGGACCCGGCCGAACTTCTTGCTGACGCCGTCGAGGACTATCACCGGTGGGGGGTCAGCTGTCCGCCGGAGCGCTCAGCCGGGCGAGAAGAGCCGCACGCTGGGATTCGTAGTCGTCCTTCTCGATCGCCCCCGACTCGAATAGCTCGTCCAGCTCGGCGATCTGTTCGATCAGGACCTCGCGGGTGGGCCGGTTCGGCTGAGGTGCGGGGGCAGCCGGCTTTCCGGCCGCCGCTTTGGCCGCCCTTCTGCGGCGCATCCGGACCGTAGCCAGGCCGAGCAGAAGCGCCAGCACCGCGACCCCGGCGGCGAAACCGATCCACACCCCGTCGGTGCCCTCATCGGGGAAGCCGATGTCGGCCTCGATCACCGAGCCGGGGTTCAGCTCTCCGCTGCGGTAGCGGTTGTACGACTCGCCGCCGAGCGTTTTGGACTCCTCGAACTCGAACCCGGGCGCAGCGGTCAGCACCAGCCGTTTGCCGATGAGCAGGTCGGCGTGCTCGGTCGGGTGGTAGACCTCGCGCCGCAGCTGCCAGCCGGTTCGGGGGACCTTGACCTTGAACAGGTAGGCGACCGAGGCCTCGCCGGGCGGGAAAGCCGAGGTGGTGACCAGACGGCCCTCCCCGGACGTGGCCAGCCCGGCGCCGTTGGCGGCGTCGGCCGGCGCCAGGTCGTAGGCCGACTCGGGGACCGGGAGCTTCAGAACCTGCCTCTGCTGAGGAGCCGGCGACCCGGCTGGGCTCGGTTCCGGCTCCGCCTGGTCCGACTCGGAGCCGATGAAGGCGCGGTCGGAGTCGTTTTGGTACCTGAGCAGCTGGAGCACCTCCAGGACGTTGCCCTGGCCCTCCTCGGTGTTCTGGAGGACGGTCATGGAGTCCGAGGTGATCTTCACCACTGACACATCGTCGGTGGTCTCGTAGATCTTCAGCTCGACCGGGTCGGTCCGGCCGGCCTCGACCACCTGGCTGTAGGCGACCCCTCCGTAGAACAGGCCGACCAGGTGGCTCTTTGCCGGGTCGGCCTCGAAGGTGAACGAGCCGTCGGCGGCGACCGGTGCAAAAACCGGCTGCCCCTGAGGAACGCCTTCGTCGTCGTTCTGCAGAACCGTGATCCGAAGGTCTCCGGGGAGTGCGGCCCCGGCGGTCCCCATAACCACCCGGCCGGGTGTCGCCGCCAGGGCAACTCGCGGCAGGGCGAGGACGGCGAACGCCAGCAGGGCTACCGCTGCGGCCCGCCGGTTGATCGAACGACTGGATGGTTCGGCCGGAAGGATCACTTCTTGCGCAGGCGGGCCCGTGCGGCCTGGATCTCCGCCTCGAGGGTCGCCTGCTCGCTTTCCGCCTCGGCCTCGCCCTCGAGCTCCCGGATGATTCCCAGGGCCTCGGCCTTGCTCTGCCGACGGAGCTGGACGTAGTCCTCGTCGTCCATCTTCCCCATCTCGTGGTCGAGCTCCAGGTCCAGGATCGACCGGTAGACGCTGGACTTCTCCTCCAGAAGGTCGGCCGTGCGTCGATCTTCGGCCGGCCCCCGAAGGGCCCGGCGGCGCCCCAGGAGCGGCCTCACGATCCAGGCGACGGCAGCGGCCACGACCAGCCCCACCACTACCTGCTCGATCATTCCGATCCCCGCTTGAAGTTCTTGAAGTCCCTGTCGAACAGCTTTTCGTCCTGTTCGCTCAACTCGGGCACCGTCGCACTGGGCTCGGGCCCGGCCTCCCCGCCGCCGGTCCGGCGCCGGAGGAAGAGCATCACCACGCCCAGCCCCGCCAGCACGGCCAGGGGAGGGGCGACCCAGGCCAGCGAACCGCCTGGCCGGGCGAGGGCGACCTCGCCGAAGTTGTCGACTATCCACCGGTCGATCTCGGCGTTGGTGTCGCCCCGGCGAACCATCTCGTCCACTTCGGCCCGCAGCCGGCTGGCCTGGTCCGAGGGGCACTCGTCAAGAGTGAGGCCGGGGCAGAAGGGCGACATCATGCGGCCGGCGACCTCGTCGGAGGTGGGGACCGCGTCGGGGTCGGGACCGGAGGTGAGAGCCACTCCCAGCGCCAGGCCGCCGAGAACGGCTATGGCCGCCAGGGGCCACACCCTCATACCGGCACCGGTACCGATTCTTTGGCTTTGCCGCCGGAGGCTGCGGTTTTGCGCTGCTCGGGGGGCTTGCCGGACAGGATGACCGCCATCCCCAACGCCATGAAGCAGCCGCCGATCCAGATCCACGCCACCAGCGGGTTGACCCACGCTCGGAGAGTTATCCGCCCGTTGTCGTCCATCTGGGTGAGCACCAGGTAGAGGTCGTCGGTCAGGGAGGTCCTAAGGCCGATCTCCGACTGGGCCTGGTCCTGGGCGAGGTGAATGTTCCGCTGGGGCGTGAGCCGCCCGACCCTCTCGCCGTTTTCCGAGATGTCCATGACCGCCATGCGGACCGCTTTCTCGTCGGTGGTGTAGACGCGGGACCGCACGTAGGTGGCTTCGTACCGTCCGATTTCGAACGTGCCGCCCGGTGCCATGGTGCCCGACCAGGACTCCCGGAACGCAGTCCCCGAGATCCCCAGGCAGATCAGCACCACGCCGAGGTGAACGATGTACCCGCCGTAGCGCCGCCGGTTGCCGGAGATTACGGTAACCAGCCCCTTCGGGTAGGCAAACAGGCCGGTTCCCTTGTGCGCCCGGGCGCCCCGGGCGAACTCGGAGATCGTGGCCACGGCTACGAAGGCGGTCAGGCCCAGGCCGAACATCGCCCCGGCCGAGCGCACGCCGTTCGCCGCCAGCGACATAACCGTCGACGCCCCTCCCACCAGTGGGAGGAACATCTGCCGCCGGAGGCTCGCCCAGGAGGCCCGGCGCCACGCGACCAGCGGCCCGATGCCGGTCAGGGCGAGAAGCGCCAGGCCCATCGGCGCGACGACGGTGTTGAAGAAGGGCGGACCCACCGAGATCTTCGACCCGGTGACCGACTCGACGATGATCGGGTAAAGCGTCCCCCACAGGACGGTCAGGGCGATGGTGACCAGTAGGAGGTTGTTGAACAGGAACATCGCCTCCCGGCTGAACATCGTCTCCAGGTGGCGTTGCGACCGGAGTTTCTCGTAGCGCCAGCCGAGCAGCCCGAAGGCTGAGACGAGCATCACCGCCAGGAAAGGCAGGAACATCTTCCCGACCGGCGACTCGGCGAAGGTGTGGACCGAGCTCAGCAGCCCGGACCGGGTGAGGAAGGTCCCGAAGATCGCAAGGCAGTAGGTGCCGAGGATCAGCGCGACGTTCCAGATCTTCAGCATCTGCCGGCGCTCCTGGATCATCACCGAGTGCAGGAACGCGGTGCCGGTGAGCCACGGGAGCAGGCTGGCGTTCTCCACCGGGTCCCAGGCCCAGTAGCCGCCCCAGCCGAGCTCCATGTAAGCCCAGGCGCCGCCGAGGATGATGCCAACGGTGAGAAACGACCAGGCCAGCACGGTCCAGCGCCGGGTGGAGGTGAACCAGCCGGCCTCGAGCCGGCCGGTGACCAGCGAGGCGACGGCAAAGGCGAAGGGGACGGCAAAGCCGGTGAGGCCCAGGTAGAGCATCGCCGGGTGGATGGCCATGAACGGGGACTGCAGGAGCGGGTTGAGCCCCCGCCCGTCGCCCGGAATGGGTGAGATCGGGGTGAACGGGTTGGCCGCGAACACCAGCACCCCGGCGAAGAAGGCCAGGATGCACGCCAGCACCGCGGTCGCCACCGGCGTCAGGTCCGGCCGGCGCCTGCGCTGCACCGCCACCGCCGTCACCGCGTAGAGGGCGGTGAGCAGGGTCCAGAAGAGCAGGGAGCCCTCCATGCCGGACCAGAGGGCGGTCAATGTGAAAATCGGGGAGGTGGAGCGGCTCGAGTACCCCTGCACGTACTTGAGGGAGAAGTCCCTGGCGTAGAACGCGTAGACCAGCAGCACGGTGGCGGCCAGGATGAAAAACCCGGTGGCGAACAGGGAACGCTCGCCCGATGCCGCCAGCCGGTTGTCGTTTCGTTTGACGCCCAGGGCGGAGGTGCCGGTCGACCACACGGCACAGGCCAGGGCGGCGAGCAGGATCGCCTGCCCGGCGGCGCTTACATCCACGGCCCTAACCTCCTGCGGGTGACGCTAGCCTTCTGAGGCCAGCTTGGCTTCCATCTTCGACGGGCACTTGACCAGGACGCTGGAGGCGGAGAACGCCTCGTCCGCCATTGCTCCTTCGGCCACGACCTCGACGTCGTCGGCGAAGGTGTCGGGCAGAGCGTCCTCGGTGGTCACGTCGACCGATGACGACCCGTCGGAGACCGCGAAGCGAGTGGTGGTCCCGGCCGTCTCTATGGAACCGGGCACGACCTTACCGGCAACCCGCACGGAGCGGTTGCCGTCAAAGCTCCCGGAGGTCAGCTCCGAGGGCGTTCGGTAGTAGGCCGTGGTTCCCGAAAGTGACCAGACGATCAATCCGACGATTGAGGCCACGATCACTCCCGCGGCCAGAAGAAAGCGTTTTGACGCGGACATGGGCGTCATTATCCCATCGTTCAAACCAACCGGGCACTTGAGCCCCCGGCCGGGCGTGGAACGAAACTCGGTGCGAGAATTAGACTTGATTCAAGCGACTGCTCAAACCTTTGTGGGAGACATCAAAACATGGCGGAATACGACGCAATTGTCGTCGGTGCGGGCCCGGGAGGCTCCGCCGCCGCTTACTGGCTGGCGGCGGCCGGGCTCAAGGTCGCCCTGCTGGAGAAAAAGGCGCTGGGCCGGGACAAGGTCTGCGGTGACGGCCTCACCCCCCGCGCCACCAAGGCGCTGGTCGACATGGGCGTGCGGCCTGCCACCGAGTCCTACCACCGGATCAGGGGCCTCAGGGTTCTGGGCGCCGGCCGGGAGATGGAGCTGGACTGGCCCACCCTCAGCAACTTCCCGGCCAACGGCCTGGTGGCCGCCCGTGCGGTGCTGGACGCCGACATCACCCGCCGGGCGATCGAGGGTGGCGCCGAGCTGTTCGAGATGACCGAGGCCGTCGAGCCGGTCCGCAACGGCAAGACCGTGGTCGGCGTGAAGTGGGTCCGCAAAGAGGCCGCCGAGGGCGGGGGCGTGGTCAAGGCCGAGGAGGGCACCTTTATGGCGCCGTTCACCGTGGTCGCCGACGGCGCCTCGTCGTCGTTCGGGCGCGCTCTCGGCATCCGGATGGACCCGAGCTACCCGCTGGGGCTCGGCATCCGGGCCTACTACGAAACCGATCGGTCGAGCGACGACTTCATCGAGTCCTGGCTGGAGCTGCGCAAGGACGACCTCCTACTGCCTGGCTATGGGTGGCTGTTCCCGCTGGGCGACGGAACGATGAACGTGGGCGTCGGGCTGCTGCAGACCTCGAAGAGGGACCTGAACGTCAACCTCAGCCGGCTGCAGCACGACTTCATCGACTGCCTCCCCAAGTCCTACGGCATCACCCACGAGACCGCCACCGGCCCCTACAAGTCGGCCCGCCTTCCTCTGGGACTGAGCGTACGCAAGCCCTACGGCGACGGCTTCTTGTGCATCGGCGACGCCGCCGGAATGATCAACCCGTTCAACGGGGAGGGGATCGACTACGCCCTGGAAACCGGCAAGCTCGCCGCCGGGATGATCAGTGCGGCGCTGGCCCGGGGCGACTCCACCGAGCTCGGTGACTACCAGACGGCCCTGACCGACATCTACGGCGGCTACTACCGGCTGGGCCGGCTGTTCCTCCGGATGATCAGCAAGCCCGAGCTGTTCCGCCTGATGTGCGGCATCGGCATGCGTTCCGAGTCGGTGATGGCCTTCGCCCTGCAGGTCCTGGCAAACCTCGGCGAGGAGCACGGCGGCAGGATGGCCGACCGGGCCTTCCGCGGGCTGGTCCGGGTGGCGGAGAAGGGCCTCGAGGAGTACACCGACCCGGAAATACCCACCCCGAACGGGGTTAAGGAAAAGGTCTCCGCCCGTTCATAGCCGGGCTGCGGCCTCTTCCGCCGGTGAGACCACCGAGTCGTAGTCGAAGGCCAGCCTCACGTATTCACCGGCCATCAACGGCGAGGTGACCATGAAGTCCGCCGACGACCGGTTGCAGGCGATTGGGATGTTGTAAACCGCAGCGATCCGGAGCAGCGCCTTGACGTCGACATCGTGGGAGTGGGACTCCAGCGGGTCCCAGAAGAAAACCACGAAGTCGATGTGGCCCTCGGTGATCCCCGCCCCAATCTGCTGGTCGCCGCCCAGGGGACCGCTCCGGAACCTCGTCACGTCCAGCCCCACCTCGTTCTCCAGCAGGGCTCCTGTGGTCCCGGTGGCGCATAGCAGGTGCTGGGAGAGGATCGGCCTGTTCCAGTTGGCCCAGTCGACCATCTCGCTTTTGCGGTTGTCGTGTGCCACCAGCGCGATGGTCTTCACCGCCGGCATGACGACAGGTTGAATCTTCATAGGCCCGCTCCATTCGAACTCAGGTTTCACAATTCCGCTCCGCCCGCCGTTGGTCCGAGTATGCGGTCGCCAGGTTTCCGGTCTGTTGCGGGCTCGTGAACAGGAGATGGCGCCGGAGAATTCGCCCTTAACTAATTTCGCTTTGTGCCGATCAACTCGCAGAGATAACCGCGGGATCTCCTATGGAGGCATGGGCTGATATGGACGGAAGAGCTGCCAGAAGTATCGAAGCAATCCTTGACGAGTACAACAAAAAACAGCGAGCTGCGAGGTTGGAGATGGAACTTCGGAAAGCCCAGCGAGAAGAGTTTTTGAGCAACTTTGCCGGACGCATCCAGAGCACCGTCCGGCCGGTGATGGTGGAGGCGGCGGAGCTGCTGAAGCGAAGCGGGCACGACTACGAGATCATCGAGAACGAAGACGGCCTGCAGGCCGACGGCAAGACCTTGAACGCTGCGATCGTCCTGGCAATCTTCCCGGAGGGGGAACGCCCCAACGACCCCCGCAACAGCGAACAGTCCGGCTGGCCGCACATCGCCTTCTTCGTGAACCCCAACAAAAACACGATCTTCGTCCACGAGAGCGCCATGATGCCCAACATCGGCGGCCCCTCGGGCACCGCAGGGGAGTACACCCTGGACGAGATCACGGCCGAGACGGTGCAAAAGCACATCGTCAGCGTCCTTGCCCGGGCGATGGGCATCGGCCGGGTAAAACGCACCACCCGCAGCCTCCGGGCCCCCCGCGTCCGCCGTCAGGCCGAGGACCCGATTCCGGCAGCCCCCTTCAACTACCTGGCGCGCTAGCCGCCGCTCTTTCGGAGGGCCGGGATCCCGCGGTCAAAGGTCTCCGGAAGCGCCCGCATCGCCGCCGCCCCGGCCCGTAGCCGCCCTTCTAATGAAGGAGCGGCCTTTTCGACGTTTGCGCAGGCGGCGCTTCGGTAAGGGTTTGGGCTGACGAGCCTCGGGCTGCGGGGCAAGCTTGTGATAGCTTTCAGTGGTCTTGTCGGCTATCCACGAAGGGAATTGACGCTCAGTGCCGGACGGCTATTTCGGTTCATATCTAACCCTGGCGATCTACTCCCTGGCCATGATCGGCCTGGTGGGTGGCACCCTTGGGCTCAACCGCCTGGTTTCCCCCAAGGTGCCCGGCAAAGAGAAGATGACGACCTACGAGAGCGGCGTCGACCCCATCGGCAGCGGCCAGAGCCAGACGACCATCCGCTACTACATGTTCGCCCTGCTCTTCGTCATCTTCGACGTCGAAGCGGTCTTCCTCTTCCCCTGGGCAGTGGTCTTCGAGGAGATCGGGTTGTTCGCCTTCGTCGAGATGATGATCTTCATTCTCATCCTCGCCCTGGGCCTGCTCTACGCCTGGCGCAAGAAGGTGCTGGACTGGATTTGAGAGCTTTCCCAGCACGGCAGGCCACTTCCGCTTCACCGAAAATTTCCCGTAAGGAGCGCTGATGGCCACAGAACCCGATGTAGAGAAGGTCAAGCTCCCCAAAGGCGTCAGCTTCCTGCTGAACTGGGGGCGCAAATACTCCCTTTGGATGTTCCAGTTCGGCCTCGCCTGCTGCTCGATTGAGTTCATCGCCTCGGCCATGCCGAAGCACGACATCATGCGCCTCGGCGTGATCCCGTTCCCGGCCTCTCCCCGCCAGGCCGACCTCATGGTGGTCGCCGGCACGGTGACCGACAAGATGGCCCCGGCCATCAAGCGGGTCTACGAGCAGATGGCCGAGCCGAAGTACGTGATCTCGATGGGCTCCTGTGCCAACTGCGGCGGGCCCTACTGGGACTCCTACTGCGTTACCAAGGGCGTCGACCAGATCCTCCCGGTCGACGTCTACGTCCCCGGCTGCCCGCCCAGGCCCGAGGGACTGCTCGGCGGCATCATCCGCCTGCAGAACATGATCCAGGGCGAGAACATCAAAGAGAAATGGCAAGGTAGTGACCACACAGGAAAGATTCCTCAGATCATCGGAACGGGTCGAGCCGGAGGTATTTAGCCGGCGGGTTTCCGACAAGATCGGGGACCTTGCCACCGGTATAGAGGTTAAATACGGGCACATCTGGGCGACGGTTGAACCGGCGCGCATTGTCGACGTCGTGACCACCCTCAAGACCGACCCGGACCTGCTGTGCAGCTACCTGACCTTCCTATGTGGTGTCGACTGGGAAGCCGAGGGCTTCGAGGTTGTGATCACCCTCTACTCGGTCACCAACGAGAACACCGTGATCCTGCACGTGCCGCTGGGGGCCGGCGCCACCATGCCGACCCTGACCGGCGTATTTCGGAGCGCCAACTGGCACGAGCGTGAGGCCCACGAGATGTTCGGCATCAACTTTGAGGGCCACCCGAACCTGGTGAAGCTCTACCTGCCCGAGGACTTCGTGGGGCACCCCCTTTTGAAGAGCTTCAAGCTGGCCAGCCGCACCTACAAGCCCTGGCCCGGCGCTAAAGACCCAAGTGAAGCTGCAGGCGGAGGTCGCGGATGAGCACCCTCATCCCCACCACCGACAAGTGGCTGACCGAGGCGCGCCTCTCCGGCGGCGGCACCCTGCGCACCGAGGAGATGGTGCTAAACATCGGCCCCCAGCACCCGGCGACCCACGGAGTTCTTCGGGTGGTGGTCACCCTGGACGGCGAGAAGATCGTCGACGCCGTCCCGGTCATCGGGTACATGCACCGGGGCCACGAGAAGCTTTTCGAGCAGCGGGACTTCCGCCAGATCACGAACCTGTGCTCCCGGATGGACTGGCTCTCCGGCATCAACAACGAGATCCCGGCGTCGCTGGCGGTCGAGAGGCTGATGGAGCTGGAGGTTCCCCGCCGGGCGACCTACCTCAGGGTGATCATGGCCGAGATCAACCGGATCCTGAACCACCTGATGTTCACCGGGTCGTTCGGCCTGGAGCTCGGCGCCACCACCCCGGTCATGTACGCCTTCCGCGAGCGGGAGCTGCTGCAGTCGGCCATGGAGATGGCCACCGGCGGGCGCCTGCACTTCGGTTTCATCCGCCCGGGCGGGCTGAAGGAGGACGTGCCGCGGGGGTTTGTCGACCTGGCCCTTAGAGGCATCCGCCAGCTGCAGCGGGCGATCCCGGACTACGAGGACCTGCTGATCGGCAACGAGATCTTCAAGGCACGCACGGTCGGAGTCGGCGTCCTGGATCCAGACCTGGCGATCGAGTACGGCGTGTCCGGCCCGATCCTCAGGGCCAGCGGGGTTCCCTACGACGTCCGCAAGGCCGAGCCGTACCTGAACTACTCGGAGTTCGACTTCGACATCCCGGTGGGGGTGCAGGGCGACTCGTTCGACCGCTACTGGGTGTTGATCCAGGAGATGAAGGAGTCGGCGAAGATCGTGGAGCAGGCCCTGCAGGGGCTGCCCTCCGGCTCGCACATCGGGCAGGTCCCGAAGCGGCTGACCATCCCGAAGGGGGCCATCTGGGCCAAGGCCGAGAACCCGCTGGGCGAGCTCGGCTACTACATAATCTCCGACGGCGAGGCCAAGCCCTACCGCATGAAGGCCCGGACGCCCTCGTTCTCCAACATATCGGTCGTCCCGCACATGCTCCGGGGCGCCTACGTGCCGGACATGGTTGCCGTGCTCGGCAGCATGTTCTTCGTGGTGGGGGACATCGACCGTTGATCGCCGACATCCTTGCCAACGGCTACGTCCAGCTGGGACTGAAGCTCGGCGTCCTGATGATCCTGCTGCCGGCGACGCTGGCCCTGGGCTGGGTGGAGCTGAAGATCGGCGCCCACATGCAGGCCCGGATGGGGCCGATGTACCCCGGCGGGTTCCACGGCTGGGCCCAGACGCTCGCCGACGGAATCAAGTTCGTCCTGAAGGAGAACATCATCCCGAAGAACGCCGACAAGAGCGTCTTCTCGATGGTCCCCTACGTGACGATGCTCGGCGCCGCCCTCATCTACGTGGTGATCCCGGCCGGCGAGAACATCGTGATCGAGAACCTCGAGGTGGGGGTGTTCTACGTCCTGGCAGCGTCGTCCATCGGGGTCATCGGTGTGCTGATGGCCGGCTGGGCCTCCGCCAACAAGTACTCGATGATGGGCGCCCTTCGCGCGGCGGCCCAGCTGATCGCCTACGAGCTTCCGCTGGTGCTGGCCGCGGCGGCAGTGGCGATGATGGCCGGTTCGCTTTCGCTGGTCGACATCGTGGAGGGCCAGAAGGAGCTGCAGCTGTTCGGCTTCTACATCCCCTACCTGCCGTTCCAGATCATCGGCTTCTTCATCTTCCTGACCGCGGCCACCGCCGAGATGACCCGGCCCCCGTTCGACATGCCGGTGGCGGAGGCCGAGCTGATCACCGGCGCCTTCACCGAGTACACCGGCATCCGGTTCGCTTTCAGCCTGTTCGCCGCCGAGTACATCACGATGATCGGGCTGTCGGCGTTCGGCGCCACGATGTTCCTGGGGGGCTACGCTCCGCTGCACCGGGGGCTGGACTTTGTCCCCGGCATCGTGTGGCTGCTGGGCAAGACCGCTACGATCCTGTTCCTGCTGATCTGGATCCGGTGGACGTTCCCCCGCTTGAGGGAGGACCAGCTCCAGAAGTTTGCATGGAAGGTACTGATCCCGCTGTCGCTGGTGAACATCTTCGTCACCGGCGCCCTGAAGCTGACCCCGTGGATCTAGGAGACCGTTATGGCGACAACTGAAGACCGCATCGACGAGCTGGTGCCGCGCGACGCTCTAAAGACCCTCTCGCCGGGCCGGGACAAGCGGACCACGTTCGGCATCGGCCTGATCAAGGGCCTCGCCGTCACCCTCCGGCACATGCTGAAGCCTGCGATCACCATCCAGTACCCGGATGAGATCGACGAGCTTCCCGCACGCTCCCGCGGCGTCATCGCCCTGAAGGAGGAGAACTGCACCGTCTGCATGCTGTGCGCCCGCGAGTGCCCGGACTGGTGCATCTATATAGAAGGACACAAGGAGGCCCGGGAGAGCGTGGCCGGCAAGAGGGCGAAGAAGTTCAATGTCCTGGACCGGTTCGCCATCGACTACGCCCTCTGTATGTACTGCGGCATCTGCGTCGAGGTCTGCCCGTACGACGCCCTGTTCTGGGGGCAGGAGGACAACTACTCCGAGCACGACGTCCTCCAGCTGACCCACGAGAAGGAAACCCTGAACCAGTGGATGTACAACGTGCCGCCCCCGGTGGAGCTGGAGCTGGGCGCCATGGGGCCCGAGGTCAAGCCGCTTCCCGCCGCGGCGCCCGCCGCCGAGGCTGCCCCGGCTCCCGCCAAGGAAGGGGCGTAGCTTGCAGGGACTGATTTTCCTGGTCGTCGCCGCCACGTCGGGCTTCGCCGCGATCCGGCTGGTGACCAACAAGAACCTGGTCCACGCCGCCCTGTACCTGGTGGTGACCCTGATGGGCATGGCGATCATCTTCCTGCTGCTCACGGCCGAGTTCGTCGCCTGGGTGCAGGTCCTGATCTACGTCGGCGCGGTGATTGTGCTGCTGCTGTTCGGTTTGATGTTGACCCGGGCTCAAATCGGCAAGACCGCCCTCGACCGCCAGCAGCGCTGGGTGGCCGGGCCGGTTGCGCTGGTCCTGTTTGCCGTCACGACCCCGGTGCTGTGGAGGTTCTTCGACGGAGAGACCATCCGCCTCGACCAAACGTCCGGAAACACCGAGGCCCTGGGGATGGAGATCTTTACGAAGTTCGTCCTGCCGTTCGAGATCGTTTCGGTGCTGCTGCTCGCCGCGCTCGTGGGCGCCGTGTTCCTGGCGAAGAAGGATTAGCGCATGCCTTTGAACTGGGTCCTGGTCCTCACCACCTTCCTTTTCTGCGTGGGTGTCTACGGCGTGCTCGCCCGGCGGAACGCCGTGATCGTGCTGATGTCGATTGAGATCATGCTGAACGCGGTCAACCTGAACTTCATCGCCTTCAACGGCGCGCTCGAGGGTGAGCGGCTGATCGGGCAGGTATTCGCCCTGTTCGTGATCGCCATCGCCGCCGCCGAGCTGGGCGTCGGCCTGGCCATCGTCCTTTTGATCTACCGCAACAGCTTCACGGTTTCGCTGGATGAGGTGAACCTGCTCAAATGGTGACTATCCTTGCAACCGCGGCGGAGCACGGCACCGAGGCCGCAGCTTCCACCGGCGCTCCCCTGGAGATGGCCTGGCTGATCCCGATCATCCCGATGATCTCGGCGGGCGTCATCTGGGCGATCGGAAAGCGCTTCCCCCGGCGTGGCGCGGAGATAGGAATCCTGGCGATGCTGGCCGTCCTGGTGGGGGCGCTGGTCGTTTTCTTCGACACCATCGGCCACATTGCGGCCGACGAGGCCTGGCACGGCTTCGAGAAGTCGGTCACCTGGATGGACTTCGGGCCGAGCTCCACGCTCGAGCTCGGATTCAAGGTCGACGGCCTGTCGGCGGTTCTGCTGGTTGTGGTGGGCATCGTCGCGACGATGGTCCACGTCTACGCCCTCTCCTATATGAAGGGCGAGGTCCGGGTCACCCACTTCTTCGCCGCCCTCTCGCTGTTCACCGCTTCGATGCTGAACCTGGTCCTTGCGAACAACCTGCTGCAGATGCTGGTCGGATGGGAGGGTATGGGCGTCTGTTCGTACCTGCTGATCGGCCACTGGTGGGAGAAGCACGAGAACTCCTCGGCTGCCATCAAGGCGTTCCTCACCACCCGCGTCGGCGACGTCGGCTTCATGATCGGCATCTTCGTGCTGTTCTGGGGCGCCCAGAGCTTCAACGTCGGGGTCATCTCCGAGATGGCCACCGCCGGCGACATCGCCCGCGGCACGCTGACCGTGGGGGCGATCCTGCTGTTCTGCGGCGCCGTCGGCAAGTCGGCCCAGTTCCCGCTCCACACCTGGCTGCCCGACGCCATGGCCGGGCCGACGCCGGTCTCCGCCCTGATCCACGCGGCCACTATGGTCGTCGCCGGCGTCTACCTGGTGGCCCGGATGTTCCCCGTATTTGCCGCGGCGGCCCCGGCTGCTCTCGGCGTGGTCGCGGTCATCGGCTCGATCACCATGCTGATCGCCGCCCTGCTGGCCCTGGTGCAGAACGACCTCAAGAAGATTCTGGCGTACTCGACCGTCTCCCAGCTGGGCTACATGATCGCCGGCCTGGGCGTCTCCGCCTACACCGCCAGCGTGTTCCACATCTGGACCCACGCCTGGTTCAAGGCGCTTTTGTTCCTGGCGGCCGGATCGGTGATCCACGGGGTGCACTCCAACTACATGAGCGACATGGGTGGCCTGCTCAAGAAGATGCCCGTCACCGCCATGACCTTCATCATCGGAGGCCTGGCGCTGGCCGGATTCCCGCCCTTCGCCGGGTTCTGGTCGAAGGACGAGCTGGTTCTCGGCGCCTACACCGAGGCCATGCACGGCAGCGGGATCGCGATGTTCACCTTCATCGCCATGCTGGTGACCGCCTTTTTGACCGCGCTGTACGTCGCCCGGATGCTGGCTCTGACGTTCTTCGGAAAACCGAAGTACGACACCGCCCACGTCCACCCGCACGAGAGCCCCCGGCTGATGACCGTCCCACTGATGATCCTGGCCGCGCTCGCAGTCGCCGGCGGATGGGTCGGCCTGCCCGGCGAGGCGAACCAGTTCGCCAAATGGGTCCACCTGGCCGGAACCGAGCACCACCCGTTCAACATCATGATCGCTGTGGTCTCCACCGGAGCGGCGCTGGCCGGCTTCGCTATCGGCTGGGCGATCTTTCGGATGGGCAGGGTCAAGGTCGACGTCCAGAAGACGGCGGCGGCCCCGCTCTACAAGCTGCTGGTCAACAAGTACTACCTGGACGACATCTACTGGAAGTTCATCGTGGCCCCGGTGCGGGACCGCCTGTCCGCGGCGGCCTACTGGACCAACATGAAAATTCTGGACGCCACGGTCGACGCGGCGGGCACGGTGGCGGTCAAGACCGGGGCCTTCGCCTACCGGGACGTCGACCAGGGCCTGATCGACGGTTTCATCCACAACCTGGCGGGGCTGGCCGGACTGGCCGGCTCGAAGATGAAGTTCTGGCAGACCGGAAACATGCAGCGGTACGCCGCTGCGATGTTCCTCGGAGTCGCCACGCTTGTCGGCGCATTCGTATTTTTCCGAATCTAGATCCAAAACAGACGGAGGGGCTATGAACTTGGTTGAAGAGTGGGGAATCACGCTGGCGGTGTTTCTGCCACTGCTTGGGGCGATTGTCATTGCCCTGACTCCCAAGGGCATGGAGGGCATCCAAAAGATGCTGGCTCTCGCCGCAACCGGCGCTGCGCTGCTGGTCGGCCTGGCGCTGACCTTCGCGTTCGAGCACGGCGAGCCCGGAATGCAGTTCGAGAAATCGGCATCCTGGATCCCGTCGATCGACTCCAACTACCACGTGGGGATCGACGGAATCTCGCTTCCGCTGCTGGTCCTGAGTCTGCTGGTCTGCTTCCTCTGCATCATCTATGCCTGCTGGCACATCCCGGAGCCGGGCAACGCCAAGGCATTCCTGGCGCTGATCCTGCTGCTCGAGACCGGCATGAACGGGTCGTTCATCGCCCTGGACCTGGTGCTGTTCTTCGTCTTCTGGGAGCTGGTCCTGGTCCCGATGTACTTCCTCATTGGGATCTGGGGCGGCGAGAACCGCCAGTACGCCTCCATCAAGTTCTTCCTGTACACGCTGTTTGGAAGTGTCTTCATGCTCCTCGGCTTCCTGGCGCTGTACTTCCAGTCCGACCCGCACACCTTCGACATGCTGCTGCTGCAGGACGAGGGCGTTCTCAGCCTGACGCCGGCCCTGGGCAACCTGATCTTCGGGGGCCTGGCGCTCGGCTTTGCGGTCAAGGTGCCGATGTGGCCGTTCCACACCTGGCTGCCCGACGCCCACACCCAGGCGCCGACCATCGGCTCCGTCCTGCTGGCGGCGGTTCTTCTGAAGATGGGCACCTACGGCTTCATGCGCATCGCCATCCCGATCCTGCCCGAGCCGGCGATGAAGTTCGCCCCGGTCATTGCGATCCTGGCGGCGATAGCCATCGTCTACGGCGCATTGTGCTGCCTGGCGCAGACCAACCTGAAACGGATGATCGCCTTCTCGTCGGTCGGCCATATGGGCTTCGTCATGCTCGGCATCTCCACGATGACCCCGGAGGGTTTCAACGCCGCGGTCTTCGGCATGGTTGCCCACGGGGTGGTCACCGGGATGCTCTTCTTCCTGGCCGGTTCGATCAAGGAGCGCTACCACACCTACGAGATGCCCGAGCTGGCCGGCATGGGGCTCAAGATCCCCCGGATGGCCGGCCTGCTGGCCTTCTGTGCCATCGCGTCGCTGGGGCTTCCGGGGCTCGCCGGGTTCTGGGGCGAGGTGATGGCCCTGCTCGCGTCCTACCAGCCACTGGAGGGGCTTGACCCGACGATCTTCCGGGTGGCCATGGTCGTCGGAGCCATCGGCACCGTACTCACCGCCGGTTACTTCCTGTGGATGCTGCAGCGGGTGAACATGGGCAAGGCCCGGGAGGACGGGCACCACAAAGACCTATTCGACGTGGAGCGTCTCGAGGTACTTGCCTGGGCGCCGCTGCTGGCCCTGATCCTGGTCCTCGGCCTGTACCCCCGCCTGATCATGGACACCACCACCAGCTCGGTCACCGCCCTCACGGAGACCATCACCGGGGAGAGCGCATCAAGCGATGAGGCCCGCGTGGCGACGGTGGCCGACCACTAATGGACCTAAACCTCCAAGCACTACTGCCGGAGCTGATCCTGACGCTGGCCGCATGCGGCGTCATGACCATCGACCTGTTCCTCCCCAAGGAGAAGCGTGGGATGGCGTTCCCACTGGCGGTCGTGGGCATTCTGGCCACGCTGGCCGCGGTGCTCATGCTCTACGGCCAGAACATCACCACGCTGGACGGGATGTTCGTGGTCGACCGGTTCGCGGTGATCTTCAAGATCGTGTTCTGTGTCGCAGCCCTTCTGGTGTTCGCGGTGTCGCAGCCCTACCTGAACGACGACAACGACGTCCCCCACGGCGAGTACTTCACGATGATGATGTTCTCGCTGCTGGGCATGTTGACCATCGCCTCCAGCCGGGACCTGATTGCGATCTTCGTCGCGCTGGAGATGATCTCGCTGCCCGCCTTCATCCTGGCCGGCATCCGCAAGAACGACATCCGCTCCAACGAGGCGGCCCTGAAGTTCTTCCTGTTCGGAGTCCTTTCGACCGCCCTGATGCTGTTCGGCATGTCGCTGTTCTACGGGCTGACCGGGGCCACCAACCTGGCCGACGTGTCCGAGGGCCTGGCCGGCCGGACCGACATCGACGAGGTGGCCCTGCTCGCCATCTTGTTCCTGATCGTCGGCTTCGGCTTCAAGGTCTCCGCCTTCCCGTTCCAGTGGTGGGTCCCCGACACCTACGAGGGCGCGCCCATCCCGGTGGCCGCCTTCCTCTCGGTGGCCTCCAAGACCGCCGGCTTCGTCGGTCTGTTCCAGGTCATGTTCCTGGGCCTGGGGGAGCTGGCCGACATGTGGCGGCCGATGTTCGCGGTAATCGGCATCGTGACTATGACGTTCGGCAACCTCGTTGCGATCCAGCAGAAGCAGATAGTCCGGCTTCTCGCCTACTCGTCGATCGCGCAGGCCGGCTACATGCTGGTCCCGCTGGGGGTGGCGAGCGCCACGAACGGCGAGGTAAACACCCAGATCGTCTTTTCGGTGGTTGCCTACCTGCTGGTCTACGCCTTCATGGAGACCGGCGCCTTCGCGGTCGCCACGGCGTTCGGCCGCAAGACCGGCAAGTACCTGATCGAGGACTACGCCGGGCTGTTCGCCCGGTCCCCGGCTCTCGCAGTGGCCATGGCGGCCTTCCTGTTCTCGCTGGCCGGCATCCCCCCGTTTGCCGGGTGGTGGGCCAAGTTCGTTATCTTCCAGACGTTGATCGAGGGCGAAGGCCTCTGGCTGGCCGTCATCATGGCCGTCAACACGGTCATCGCGATGTTCTACTACCTGGCGGTGGTCAAGAAGATGTTCGTCGACAAGCCTGAGGACGCGGCTGCGGTCCCGATGCCGAAGGTGCTGGCCGGCGCCATCGGGATTGCTGCAGTAGTGGTGACGGTTGGAGGCTTCCTGCCGGACCTGTTCGGCAAGCTCGCGACGAACTCGAACTTCTTCTAAGCCGAACTGCGGCTCGGGTCCCCTACCAAAAGGAGCTCCAGGTCATCGGACCGACCTTGCCGTCGGCCGGGAGTCCCTTTTGCTGCTGGCACTGTTTGACGGCAGCTTCGGTCACCGGGCCGAACTTCCCGTCGGTTGCGAGCGGAAAACCCAGCTTGCCGAGAGCCTGTTGAATGAGGGCAACGTTCGGGTCGGGCTGGTGGGTTTGCTGGTACCGCGCCTGGCTCAGCACCGTGCCCGGATAGGGCGGGGCTCCGGATGCTCCGGCGAAGATCGCGTTCCAGGTCATCGGACCGACCTTGCCGTCGGCCGGCAGGCCTTTTTGCTGCTGGAACTGCTTGACGGCCGCCTCGGTTCCCGACCCGAACTTCCCGTCGCAGTCCACCGCCAACCCCTGTTTCGCCAGAGACTGCTGTACTAGCGCGACGTTCGGATCCGCCTGGTGGGTCTGCTGGTAGCGTTCCTTGCTCATCACCGAGCCGGGATAGGGAAGCGAAGCGCCTTGCGAAACCGGTTGCGAGGGTGGGCTGGGGGCGCCGCCGCCCGAGAACAGCGCCGACTCCTTCTCCCGCCGTTTCGTAAGCCCGGGGAGAACCCTTCCCCCGGCTTTGTTCCACTTCATCATCTCCGAAGGGACATCGCCATACCGTCGTTCCCTCAAGGCGTTGACCAGGCCGGACTTCCTGGTCCACCCTGCGCCCAGGTTGTAGGTGAACGAGACCAGAGCGTCGAACTGGTTCTGGGTCAGCGGAACCCCGATCGAGTCGACGGATTTCGCGAACCGGTCGGAGGCCTGCTTGAGCATCTCGAGCCCCCGTTCACGGCTGATTCCCCGCCGGAACTCCTCCGGCTCACTCCCGTTGATGCAGCCCATGTGAACAAGGGTTCCAAACCCTATGGTGCAGTTGTTGGCTGCATCGTTGTAGAGATTCGGACGGAACCCCTCGAACTCTGCGATCAGCTGCGCTCCGGCATCCGAAAGCCTCATAACCTCTGCCCCCCGTGACTAAGAACTACCTCTGCGCTGTGTGCAACTGGCCAATCTACCAGCGAGTCCGGGGTCGGGAAAGAGCGGGGCGAGGCTAACCCAGCGTTTTGCGAAACAGCCAGTAGGGTTGGGCGCCCCGTTTGGCCAGGCCCTGCTCCTTGTGGAACCCGAGGCTCGAAAACAGGGCCTGGGCGCCGGTCATCAGCCCGTTGACGGTGGCGGCAATCGTGTCTGCGCCGTCGGCGGCCGCCCGTTCCAGACAGGCCAGGACCAGCGCCCGGGCGACGCCCTCGTTGCGTGCGTTCGGCGCTACCGCCAGGAGGTCGACGGAAGCCCAGGCGACCGGCAGCGGGGGCAGAGCCCACCCGGGAGGCCGGTAGGCGACCGAGCCCAACAGGCCGCCGTCCCCGCGGACGACGAGAAACGTGGCGGTCTCCGACGCCGGGGAGATCGCGGTCAGGGTCTTCACCATCCCGGGCCAGACCTCGGCACCGAGCTCGTTCGAGAACTCCCGGTAGGCCCACACGTTCAGGTGCGCGATGGCAATGCGGTCCTCGGCGGTGGCTTCTTCGATGACGGGGGCTTCGCTCACGGGAAGCCACCTTACCGCCGGCTACTCCTCGAGGCTGTGGAGGACCGCCCGCTCGATCTCGTTGAGCGTGTAGGTGTCGAGGATCTTGTTGCCGTCCTGTCCCCGGACGTAGAAGGAGTCGACGACCTTGCCGCCCATCGTCTGGACTTTGGCCGACCGGATGTCCAGGTCCAGGTCCGCCAGCGCCCGGGTAATCCGGTAAAGGACGCCGACCCCGTCGGCGGCGTGGACCTCGATGACCGTGGCGGACTGGGAGGTGGAGTTGTCGAACCTGACCGATGCGGGAACCGGACTCCTGGTCATCGGCTTGAGCCGACCGTAGGTGCGGGCCCGTTCGGCCACGCGGGCCTGAAGGGCGAGGCCGCCTCCGAGCGCCAGCTTCAGGTCTTTCAGCACCCTGTCCCACGGCGTGACGTCCCGGCGCGGGTCGGAGACCTGGAACACCGAAAGTGCCCGTTCCTCGTCGCTGGAGTAGGCGTTGGCAATCAGGACGTCGAGCCCGTGAAGCGCCAGCACGCCGGCCACCCGGCTGAAGGTTCCCGGCCGGTCGCCGGTGTAGACGGTCACCACCGAGTCGCCGGCCTCGATGATCTCCTCGTTCGTCGCCAGCTTCTTCAGGTGATCCTCGGTCGGGAAGGCGTCGCTGACGAACGAGTCGGGCGGGGCGCCGTCGATCACCTGGCCCACCCGGCTGACCAGCTCGGCGACCAGCGAGGACTTCCACGGGCTCCACGCCGATGGGCCGGTCGCCAGCGAGTCGGCCTCGGTCAGGGCCCACAGCTGGTGCAGCCGCTCCTTGGTGCCGACGGTGGCGGCCACGGTCTGGAGCGTCCCCGGGTCGTCCAGGTCGCGTCGGGTGGCGGCGTCGGGTAGCAACAGGTGGTACTTGACCATCTGGCCGAAGGACTCGACCTCCTCGGGGCCGAACCCCATCCGGGCGGTCATCGTCTTGATCAGCTCGGCCCCCACCGTGCTGTGGTCGCCCGGGTAGCCCTTTCCGATGTCGTGCAGCACCGCCACCACCATAAGCATGTCGACCCGGTTCACCCGGTCGGTGAGACCGGATGCCTGGGCCGCCGTCTCCAGAAGGTGCCTGTCGACGGTGAACAGGTGGTAGGCGTTGTGCTGCGGGCGGGCCTGGACGGCCTTCCACTCCGGCAGCAGCCGGATCCAGAGACCGCGCTGGTCCAGAGCCTCGATTACCCGGATGGCCGGCGGACCGGACAGGAGAAGGTCCACGAACAGCGTGCGCATCTCGGCGGACCACGGCACCGGAACCGTAGGCGGGTCGGCCACCAGACGCTCCAGCGAGTGCCGCTCGATCACGGTGTCCCGGCCGGCGGCCGCGAGGGCGACCTTCAGGGGGAGAAGAGGGTCGGAGAGGGGGGCGTCCTCGGTCAGCTCGACCTCGCCGTCCTTGAGGACGATTCCTTTACCCAGCACCTGCGCCCGGCTTGCCACCCGGCTGACCTTGCCGCGCAGATTGGACCGGATGCGCCGCCAGGCGTCGTCGCTGGTCCAGGCGATCAGGCGGGCGGACTCGGCTATGCGGCCCATCATCGAGTCGGCGTCCTTGTCGCCCAGGGCCAGGGCCACCGCCGGCTGCTCCTGAAGGGCCAGTACGTTGTTGGGGCGCCCGCTCAGGCGCTGCAGCTCGACCCGGGCATCGAGGATCACCGCGTAGGCCTTTGCCAGCGCCTCGGTGTCGTGCTCCAACAGAACCCGGTGGGACGCCCCCGCCCAACCCAGGGCATGCACGTCCCTCAGGCCCCCCCGCCCCTCCTTGAGGTCGGGCTCCAGGCGGAACGCCACCTCGCCGAACTTGGCATGTCGTTCCTCGGTGCGGTCGGCCAGCTGGGTCAACCAGCGCTTCGACCTGCGCTCCCACTGCGCACCTGCCCCCACGGCCAGCTGAGCCGACAGGGACGCGTCTCCGGCGACGTGACGGGCGCTGAGGAGGGCGGTAGCGGTGTCGAGGTCCTCGTCGGCCAGGCTGAGCGCCTCCTTCAGGGTCGAGACGCTCTGCCCGAGCTTCAGGCCCTGGTCCCAGACCGGGTACCAGATGCGGTCGGCAATGGTCCGCAGGTCGGAGATTCGATCGTGCACGAGCATCACGTCGATGTCGCTTCCCGGGCACAGCTCGCTCCGCCCGTAGCCGCCGATCGCCACCAGGGCGAGGCCCCGGGGCTCGCCGAGGT
>DASTUJ010000139.1 GCA_035759705.1 Actinomycetota bacterium
GGCTCCCACCTTCTCGATCCGGGCCTGGGCGGTGGCCAGCAGCACCCGGCGGAAGTGGTGCGCCACGAGGGCGACGGTGGCGGGCAGCATCTTTCGGAACGCCTCCACCAGCTGCTTGGCCGCCTCCTCGTCGGAGGACGCAGAGTCACGGATGGGCCCCCGCACGTACTCGTCGAACATGGCGACGGCCTTCTCGGCGGTCCGGCGGGCGGACTGATCGTGCTCGTGCGCCAGCGCCAGCAGCTCGGACAAGGGGAGGCCGGTTTCCAGAAGCGTCAGGCCGGCCTGCGCTGCAGCCGCGTCGGCCGAGGTGTAGCAGGCGACCCCGTCGTGCATCCGGGGGACCAGCAGGTGCTCCCGCTCGATGGCGTGGATGAGCGAGGGAGAGACGCCGATCCGGTCGGCCAGCTCCTCGACGGTCAGGAACTCCTCGTTCTCGTCCTCGTCGCCCGGGATCGGCCCGGCGAGGGCCTCGACCAGCGCTTCGTCGGCGGCGTCGAGCTCGCCGTCCAGCAGCCGGCGGATGGAGTTCAGGGTGAAGCTCTTGCGCTTCAGGTCCCGGATCTTGCGCAGCCGCTCCAGGTGTTCCGTGGTGTACCAGGCGACCCGGCTCTTGCGTTCCGGCGGAGGGAGCAGGCCCTTGGTCTGGTAGAAGCGGACGGTGTCGACGCTGATTCCGCAGCGCGCCGCCAGCTCGTCTACCCGATAGCGCATTGGAGTTTCACTCATGGAGTACCCACTCTACGAGTGATCGGTCCAATAGTCGAATCTGTTACTCCAAGAGCCTCCGGGACGTTAAGCGGAGTCCCCTCGGAACGCCTGGCCGGCGGCCGTCGACACGTTGCCCAGCAGGTTCACCAGCTCGATCGGGAGCACGAACTTGGTCGACTCGCTGGCCCCCAGCTCCTTAATCGCCTCGAGGTACTGCAGGCTCATGGTGTTCGGGTCCAGGGTGCGGGCGACGTCGTAGATGGTGTTCAGTGCCAGGGCGAACCCCTCGGCCCGGAGGATCTCGGCCTGCCGCTGGCCTTCGGCGGTGAGGATCGCCGCCTGCCGGGCGCCTTCTGCGTTGAGAATTGCAGCCTGCTGGTTACCCTCGGCGACCGTGATGTCCGCCTGCTTGGCGCCGTCCGCCTCGGTTACCACGGCACGGCGGGTACGCTCGGCCGACATCTGGCGGGTCATGGCTTCCTGCACCGCCGGCGGCGGGATGATCTCGCGGATCTCGACGTTGGTGACCTTCACGCCCCAGCGCTCGGTGATCTCGTCGAGCTTGCTGCGCAGGACCTCGTTGATGTGCTCCCGTTTGGCGAGGACGTCGTCCAGCGACATGTCACCGACCACCGACCGCAGGGTTGTCGCGGCAACGTTCTGCGCCGCACCGGCGAAGTACTGGACCTCGACCACCGACATCACCGCGTTGACGACCTTGTAGAAGACTATGAAGTCGATGGAGATCGTGGCGTTGTCCTCGGTGATCGCCGCCTGGTGCGGGATCTCCAGGTAGAGCTCACGCAGGTCGACCGAGACCGCCTTGTCGACGATGGGGATCAGGATGATCAGGCCGGGGCCTTTCGTGCCGATGCTGCGGCCGAGGCGGAAGATGACCAGCCGCTGGTACTCGGGGACCACGCGGATCATTTTCGCCAGCAGGAACAGAACGATCAGGACCAGCAGGCCGAAGCCGACAAGCGAACCCATTAACTTTCCTCTCTTTTGCTTTCCTCAGCTTGAACCGACGGCACCGGGGCCGCATCCTCCATCACCTGAGTGACAGGCTCGACCTCCAGGCGCAGCCCCTCGATTGCCAGCACCCGGACTTTGTGACCCTTGGCCAGAGGAACTGTGGACGTGGCCGACCAGCTTTCCGCCGCCACCTGCACGACTCCTTCCGGGGAGAGATCGGTGACTGCGTGCCCGACCGCGCCGACGATGTTCTGCGACGACGTGCCCGGCGGCAGCTTGCGGGCTTTGAGCGCGGCATTGACCGCAAAACCGAAGAACAGGCCCATCCCGATGGCGACCGGGGCGATCACTGCGACCGAGACCCCCGCGCCGGGGACCGACCGGTCGAACAACAGGAACCCGCCCGCGACCAGGGTGATCACCCCCGCAATCGAAGGGAACCCGATGCCGGGGTACTGGAACTCCAGAAGGAAGAAGACCGCCGACGCCGCCAGCAGACCCAGCCCCAACAAAGACACCGGCAGCATGCCGAAGGCGGTCAGGGCGATGACCAGGCACAGGGCCCCGAGGGCGCCGGGGATCGAGACGCCGGGGGTCAGAATTTCGACCACAACCAGAGCCAGGCCGGCGTAGAAGAACAGGAACGCCAGGTTGGGGCTGAACAGGGGCTGAAGGATCCGGGAGGCGGTCCCGGCGGACCGGACGTCGACCTCGGCGTCGACGGTGCTGATCTCGGCATCCCTGCCTTCGGCCACCTTGACGGTCCGGCCGTCCACCTCCCTGAGGAGCGTCGAGACGTTCGGCGTGATCAGGTCGATGACGTTCATCTCCAGTGCCTGCTGGGCGGAGATGCTGTCCGACTCCCGGACGGCCATCTCGGCCCAGTCGCCGTCCCGGCCCCGATCCTCCGCCAGGCTGCGCAGGTAGGCGGCGGCGTCGTTGGTGACCTTCTCGCTTTCGATCGCACCGCTGACCCCGACCGGGTGGGCCGCCCCGACGTTGGTGCCGGGTGCCATCGCCGCCACCGGGCAACTCATGAGGATGAAGGTCCCGGCGGAGGCCGCCCGGGCCCCGTTGGGGGAGACGAAACAGATGACCGGGATGTCGGAGTCGAGGATCGCCCGGATTATCTTGCGCATCGAGTTGTCGGATCCGCCGGGGGTGTCGATCGTCAGCAGGACCGCCGATGCGTCGGACGAGGCGGCGGACTCGATGCCGGATTCCAGGTAGGAGGCGGTGAAGGGGTCGACCACGCCGTCGAGGTCGAGCCGGACGACCGTGTCGTCGGGGGCGCCGAGGGCGCTCAGGGGTACGACCAGAATCAGCCCCACGATCACGGCTACTACTGACAGTCGCACAGCTTCAATTCTCGCACCTCGGACCACAACTGAAAAACCGGCTGTGTGCGGAACTGCGACACGGGTAAGAATGAGCCGTGCCCTCCCTGCCCGGCAGCCCCGGAATCATCGACGTATCTCTCGGAATTCACCCCAAGATGCTGACCTGGCCAAGCGACCCGGGCGTCAGCATCGAGCCGGCGAGCAGAATCGCGGCGGGCAAGGCGGCCAACGTTTCCAAGCTCACCTGCGGCACCCACACCGGGACCCACATCGACCCTCCCCTGCACTTCATCCAGGAGGGCGCCCCCGTCGACCAGATCCCGCTCGACGCGCTGATCGGCCCTGCGGTGGTTGCCGACCTGACCTCGGTCCCCTTCGACATCGGGCCGGAGGAGCTGGAGTCGTTGAACCTCGCGCCAGGCGTCGAGAGGCTTTTGTTCCACACCCGCAACTCGGAGTTCTGGCGCGAGGCAAGCCCGGCGTTCACCGAGGACTACGTGGCGGTCACCGCAGCCGGCGCCAGCTGGCTCGTCGACCACGGGATCCGGCTGGTGGGGATCGACTACCTTTCGGTCGAGCACCGCAGGACGCCCGGCCATCCAACCCATATGACCCTGCTGGGAGCCGGAGTGGTGATAGTCGAAGGGATGAACCTGGACGGCGTTGCCGCCGGTGACTACACGCTCATCTGCCTGCCGCTGCGGATCGTGGACGGCGATGGGGGACCGGCGAGAGCGCTCCTGCTCTCCTAACTCTTTTCCGGGGTAACGAACTCAAAGGCCGACTCCAAGCCGGTCAGTGCAAACACCCGGTGGACCCGCTGCGGCCCCTTGACGAGCCTCAGGCGGCCGCCTCTGCACGCGGCCCGTTGCCGCGCTTCAACCAGCTGGTGAACCCCGGCGCAGTCGATGAACTTCAGCCGGGACAGATCGATCAGGATGTCGGTGGCCCGCGCCTCGGCCTGGAGCAGGTGGTTCGAGAACTCCCGGGTGCTGTAGATGTCCAGGTCACCTTCCAGGCGGACGGTGAGCGTGCGGCCGTCGACCTCGGAGCCGACCACCCGCAGCATTCCCCAGCCTTCGTCCTGCTCGGCAAGGTCCGGCGCCGTTCCAACTGCACTTTCCGACAGCATTGCCCCGTAGAGCTACCCCGCTGGCGAGGTTTTAAAAGTGCGGGAAAAGGTGGCCCTGCAGCCGCGTGCAAGGATGAATTTATGGCCGGCGAGAATCCGACGACAGAGCTCACCCTGGCCGAGCTGCGCGAGGTGGCGCGCTACTCTCTGGACTGCGCGGAGCCGGCCCTGGCGATCTTTGAACGCAGCTGTACGGAAGATCCTCGCCCACGGGCCGCCCTCGACGAGGCCCGAAAGTTCGCCGCCGGGGGCAAGCGGACGAAGGCGCTGCGGGTGACCGCGCTGGACGCGCACCGGGCGGCAAAGGCCGCTCAAGCAATGGGAAGGGAGGCGGCAGCCGACGCGGCGCGTGCCGCCGGTCACGCGGCAGCGTCTGCATACCTGCACCCGCTGGCCAAAGCCACCCAGGTCCTGCACATCCTCGGATCGGCCGCGCACGCTGCGAGGGCGTTCGAGCTGGACGCCGGCGACGACCCAAACGCCGGACGCTCCTACATCGAGAGGGCACGTACTCTGGCCGGCCCCACCGTGGTGAGGGTGCTGATGCGGTACCCAGACGCGCCAGGGGGAGGCGGCCGCACGGGAGAGCTGTTGCGGGACCTGGACGCAGCGCTGCGGCGGGCGGCGCCAGACCGCTAGCCCCCGGTGATCAGGTGGCTTGCAGATCCGCCTTCGCCTCGGGCTCGACACCCGACATCGGCTCCACCGGGCGGCGTCCCCGCTCGATCCTCCAGATGCTGAAAGCGGCAGTGGAGGCGGTCAGCCAGGCCAGGCCCAGCAGGTACCCCCCGGCGACGTCGCTGATGTAGTGGACCCCGAGGCCCAGCCGGCTGAGGCCGATGATCGCCTCGAGAAACACGTAGCCGCCCACCGCCCACTTCCGGTACCGGCGAGGGATCAAGGGAAGGAAGATCAGTAGAAGCGCGCCGTAGGCGATGGTCGAGCTCATGGCGTGGCCCGAGGGGAAACTCTTGCCCTCCTGGAAGGTCATCGCGGCCGGGTCGGCGTAGGTCGGGCGGGGCCGGTTTACCGCGATCTTGACCGCGGTGTTGATGATCGAGCCGCCCAGGGTCGAGGTCAGCAGGAAGGCGACAAGGCGACGGCGGTGGTGGAGCCAGAGGTAGACCGCCACGGATCCGATCAGCACCCAGAACCAGACCGGGTGGCCGAGCAGGCTGATGGCGTCGAGCACCTCGGTGACCCACGGGACCCGTTGCTTCATCTCAAACGCTTGCTCGGCTGCCGCCAGGTCGAACTCGACTACGTCGTCGTCGCTGGTGATCTCGATAAGCAGCATCGAGAAAGGCACCGCGAACAGGCAGACCGCAACCAGGAGCACGGTCAGCCTAAGTCCGTAGCTGGAGTCCGGGTCCAGGCGGCGCCGGATGAAGTGGGGCAAAAGAATGTCCATAGACAGCAGATCCTTGCCCGCGAGTGACCCCAGGTAAACCCCGGGCACGCGGTTCACCTAACGGGGTGGTCCGAGCGGTACGGGTACGCTAGTCGCACGATGGAAACGGAAGGTCCGCCAACCTCGAAAGATCTCTGGCTCGAAAGACTCTCCGCCGTCCTGTTCTTCACCCAGATCGTTCACCTCATCTGGATGACCACCTACGTGATCCCCATCCAGTTGGGCTCGTCCCCCATCTGGAGCCCTCCCGAGGCTCCGCTGGCGCTCGCCGACTACCTGGAGCTGCCGGCGATCGTTGCCACCTCGATCCTCTATATCAGGACCAGGAACTGGAAGATGCTCTTTTTGGTCAACGTCCAGCTGTTTCACATCTTCTGGATCACCGACGAGTTCGTCCTCGACCGCGGGACGCTGGTCCCCGTACTGGCATGGATCGCAATTTTCATCGACTACCTGGAGCTGCCTGTAATCGTCGACACCATCCGGCGGGCCGCCCGGGGGTTCCTCAAGCAGCCGGCCCCCGAAGAGGGCTAACTGCCCCGCTGCAGGTACTTTTTGATGCAGTGAACCGCCCCCAGGTTCTGCGTGAAGACGTTGAAGTCGCCCAGCAGGTGAACCTCGAACCCGAGCTCCTCCCAGATCTGCCGGTTGGCGTCGTCCGTGGCGGCCAGGTCCTCCCAAGGGCCGTGGCCGTAGGTCGGGAGCCAGACCTGCTTCGAGTCCCCGTCGATCTCCACCAGGCAGTTGTTCGATGTGGCGAAGTACCACTCCCGGACCCGCTCGTCGGGGTAGTCGACGTAGGTGATGGGCAGCGGGTTGCGGATCACGTCGAACCCCTCGGCCGCCAGGCGGGAGGCGATGTCGTCGAAAACCTCGTGCATGGCGTAGAGGGAGGGAGGGCGGCCGAGGACCCGGTCGGCCTCGCCGGGGGAGCCCACCAGCACCCGGTATCTGCCGTCGGGCGCCCGGCCGGCCAGCGAGAGGAACATGTCGATGTGAAAGATCGGCTGGCGGTCGCCGGTCCCCATGTAGCGGACTTCGGTCCAGGGCTGCCCCCCAACCCGGATCGGCGCCTGAAGCTGTTGCGGAACCGGCAGGCGGGTGCCGGGGAAGAACATCTCCCGGTCCTCGCCGAAGGTGCGGTCGAAGAGTCTTGTCACGAAGTCGAACGGCTCGACGCCGGCCGGGATCGACACCGCGCCGGTCGTCCGGAAGGTCTCCAGCGTGTTGTAGAGGTAGTCGATGCCCAGCATCACGAAGTCGTCTCCGATCAGCACGTTGCCGCCCTGGAAGTAGAGCGGCGACTGGGTGCTCTGGAACGGGCTGGCCTGGGCGATCCGCTCGGCGATCAAGGCGTCCCCGGATCGATTGAAGGTCAGGGGTTCCACCAGGTAGGTGGCGGTGCTCACCGGGTCGGTGTCCTGGATCACGACGTACGGGTCCTCCGCCCAGACGGTGAAGTTCAAAAAGTCCGGCGAGACGACCAGGTTGGTGGTGGCCCCCTCCCGGGTCCGTTCGACCACCCGGCGCAGGTCCTCCTCGACCTGGGGGTGGACGAAGATCGTGACCTCGGTCCGCTTGGGCAGCTTGGCCAGCAGGTCGGCGTAGACCCGCTCGTAGCTCAACTCGCCCTGGACGTAGCGGGGGTAGGTGAGCAGCACGTGGTCGATCGATCCATGGGCCGACGAGACGATGCGGGGTCTGACCGGCTCGGGGGGAGCTACCCGGAAGGCCCGTGCCGAGAGGGCCGCCGAGCTGAGGTCGGCGTTGGTGAGCTTGGGCAGGTGGCGCTTGGGAAGGGTCGCCGGAGCGTTCCCCGGATTTACCCGGAGCGGTAGATCGTCGGCCACGTCAGCGCCGGAAGGTGTCCAGCAGCGCTGCGGGTACCTCGGTTGTCTCGAGGTCGAGGCCGGCGCCGGCGGCAGCCGGGAGGACGAGCTCGATCGGGTCGGTGCGGCGCCGCCGGGCGAGCACCATCAAAGGGGGAACCGGGAAGACGGCTCCGAGGACGACGGAGAAGAGCATCGCCAGCCCGAGGACCGTCACGTGCAGGGTCTTGCGCAATGCGCCCATCCCTAAATGATAGATCCGGTTGAGCCGGGGTATATGCCGCTTAAGAGATGGGCTGGTCCGGGCGGTTGATGAGGAAGGTAGCGGAGGTGTTGAAGTAATCCATCATCTGCTCCTGGTCCTCCGGAGAAAGGTCGCTCGATCTGACCGCGGCCTCCATGTGGCGAAACCAGGCGTCCCGCTCCGCCCACCCGATGGCGAAGTTCACGTGGCGCATCCTGAGTCGCGGGTGTCCTCGCTCGTCGGAGTAGTCGGTGGGGCCGCCCCAGTACTGGATCAGGAACTTGGTCAGGTGTTCCCGCGGCGGCTTCAGGTTGGGCGGGTAGAGGGGACGAAGGACCGGGTCCTCGGCCACGCCGTCGTAAAACCGGTCGACCAGCGCCTCGAAGAATGGGCGGCCGCCGGCTCGTTCGTAAAGAGTGGTCATTAGAAAAATAGTATGGCGTCTGACTGAGGAAGGGAGTTCGGGTGCGATTTCGACAGGGTGCGAGGCTGGACACGTCACAGGTGTCCGACCGCCGCGGGATGGGAACCGGCGGAGGGATCGCCGTGGGCGGCGGGGGAATCATCGGACTGATCTTTTTGATCGTCCAGCTCCTGGGCAACGGAGGAGGACTGCCGGCTGAGGGGGTCGGGGATCTCAGCAACGACCTCTCCGCCGAGTGCCAGACCGGCGAAGACGCCAACCAGCAGGACGACTGCCGGATCGTCGGCGTGGTCAACAGCCTGCAGGAGTTCTGGAGCAACAACCTGGACACCTACCAGCCCGCCAAGACGGTGTTCTTCGACGGCGGCGTGCAGACCGGCTGCGGGTTTGCCAGCTCGGACGTCGGCCCGTTCTACTGCCCGCTCGACCGGCAGATCTACATCGATCTAGGTTTCTACGACGACCTTCGAACCAAGTTCGGCGCCCAGGGCGGACCGTTTGCCGAGGCGTACGTCATTGCCCACGAGTACGGACACCACGTGGAGAACCTGCTCGGGTTTCTCGAGCGCGGCCGTGACGGCCAGACCGGTCCCCAGAGCGGAGCGGTACGGGTCGAGCTGATGGCCGACTGCCTGGCCGGGTTGTGGGCGGGCGATGCCCTGGAGACCGGATTCATCGAGGAGCTGACCGACGCCGACATCCGGGACGGCCTGGACGCCGCGGCGGCGGTGGGCGACGACCGGATCCAGCAGCAGGTTCAGGGCCAGGTGAGCCCGGAGAAGTTCACGCACGGGTCGGCAGCGCAGCGCCAGGAGTGGTTCTCGCGGGGCTTCGAGGCGGGCAGCGTCGGGGCGTGCGACACCTTCTCCGCCAGGACTGTCTGACACCCGGCGGCGGAGTTTAGGCACCTGGGTTAACTGGTAACTACGACCCAGGCGGGGCTGCCTGTTTGTTGCGTCCTGCCTAACCTTGTTCGCCCCGACAGGAAGGAACCTTAATGGGTTTCGATCAGTACCACGAGCCGCCGGAGGAGCTGTCGGCGGAGACCCGTACCTTCGCCCGGATGGCGACCTCGCTCATCGAGGAGGTCGAGGCCATCGGCTGGTACCAGCAGCGGATCTCGGTCGAGCCGGACGCCCAGGCCCGGGCGATCATGGCCGACGCCCAGAAGGAGGAGTTCAAGCACTTCTCGATGGACCTCGAGTTTCTCCTGCGCCGAACGCCGCTGTGGCGGGAGATCGCTCAAAAAACCCTTTTCACCGAGGGCGACATAGTCGCTCTGGGCGGCGAGGCGGAAGAGACCGCCGGCGACGCCGACGAGCCCGAGGCGCCGGCACCCGGCACCCTGGGCATAGGCAGCCTTCGTGAAGGGAGCAATTGATGAATCACCTGCTTCGACCCCTGGCCCCCATTACGACGGCCGGCTGGAACCTGATCGACGAGGAGGCCACCCAGCAGCTCAAGGTAGCCCTGGCCGCACGCCAGCTGGTGGATTTCACCGGCCCCCACGGCTGGGAGCACTCGGCGGTCAACCTCGGCCGGACCAAACCCGTACCGACCGCCCCGGGGACCGGCGTCTCGGCGCAGTCCCGCCGGGTCCTGCCGCTGGTGGAGTTGCGCACCGACTTTACGCTTTCGAAAGCCGAGCTTGCCGATGTCGACCGGGGAGCCGATGAAATCGACCTGGCTCCGCTGACCGACGCCGCACGCCGTATTGCCCACGCCGAGAACGTCGCGGTGTTCCACGGGTACCCGGAGGCGTCGATCGAGGGGATCATCGAGCAGTCGCCTCACCCGGCGGTCGGGCTGAGCGCCGACTTCGAGAGCTACCCCAGCGACGTCGCGCGGGCGGTCGAGAGGCTCCGGCAGGACGGAATCGGGGGCCCCTACGGCCTGGCGTTGGGGCCCGAGGCCTACACCGGGGTCGTCGAGAGCACCCAGCACGGGGGCTACCCGGTCTTCGACCACCTCCGCCGGATCCTGGGCGGGCCGATCGTGTGGGCGCCCGGGGTCTCGGGGGCGGTGGTGCTCAGCATGCGGGGAGGCGACTTCCAGTTCTCGTCGGGGCTCGACTTCGCAATCGGCTACGACCACGACGACGCCGAGTTCGTCCACCTCTACTTCCAGGAGAGCTTTGCCTTCCGGGTGGTCACGGCGGAGGCTGCGGTAGCACTCGTCGGCTAATCCCGGCGCGATACTGGCCGTCATGGCAGCCAGTGTCGTCACCGAGGGCCTTACCCGTTCGTTCGGCGACCACGTCGCCGTCGACAATCTGGATCTGAGCGTCGAGGCCGGGGAGATCTACGGCCTGCTCGGCCCCAACGGCGCGGGCAAAACCACCACAATTCGTATGCTCACCACCTTGCTGGTCCCCACGTCCGGGACTGCCAAGGTGTGCGGGTTCGACGTGGGGACCCGGCCGCGGGAGGTCCGCCGGCGGCTGGGCTACGTCATGCAGTCGATCCCCTGGCAGGTGAACCGGCAGCTGAAGGCCCGGGAGCTGGTCGAGATCGAGGCCGGCCTGCACCACGTCCCGCCCCGGCGGGTGAAGGCGGCCGCCGAGGAGGCGCTCGACCTGGTCGGCCTGCTCGAAAACGCCGACCAGAGCATCGAGGAGTTCTCGGGGGGCATGCATAAGAGGCTCGACCTGGCGTGCGGCCTGCTGCACCGGCCCGACCTGTTGGTGCTGGACGAGCCGACCCTCGGCCTCGACGTCCAGTCCCGCCACCGCATCTGGGAGCACGTCAAGGAGCTCGGCACCAAGGGCGTGACGGTGCTGATCGCCACGAACTACCTGGACGAGGCCGACCGCCTCTGCCACCGGCTGACGATCATCGACCGGGGCAAGGCCGTGGTCACCGGATCGCCGGCCGAGCTGAAGCGGGCGGTCGGGGGCGACGTCCTGCAGCTTTCGTCGGGTGACCCGGCGGGCTTGGAGGAGGCGATCGCCGGCGAACCGTGGGTCAACCGGATCGCCACAGCCGAGGGCGGCCTCATCCACGTCTACGTCGACGACGCCGCCCTGGCCCTGCCCGAGGCGATGCGGATCGCTTACAGCAAGCGCATAAAGCTGGACCGGGTCACCTACACCCAGCCGACGCTGGACGACGTCTTCCTGATGCACACCGGGACCCAGATCCGGGACAAGGTGGCCTGATGGTGGACGTGGCCGCACCCGAACTGGCGGTCCGCCGTCGCTCCGACGCCCGGAGGGAGTGGGTCCAGGAGGTGGCGTCGCTCTCCCGCCGCTGGTACCTGCAGCTCATCCGTGACCGGCTGAACCTGGTCTTCAGCCTCACCCAGCCGGCGTTTTGGCTGATCTTCTTCGGGGGCGCCATGGGGCGGGCGGTCGACACCGATGTGATCGGCACCACCAACTACGTCGGGTTCATGCTGGCCGGGATCATCGCCTTCACGGTGGTGACCAACGCCATGACCGGCGCCATGCCGCTGCTGTGGGACAAGGAGACCGGCTACCTGGACAAACTGCTCAGCATGCCGATGGCCCGCAGCTCGCTGATAGTCAGCCGGTTCCTTTTCCAGTTCGGGCTGGGGACCGCGCAGGTCCTGCTGGTTTTTGTCGTGGCGACGGCTACCTCGGTCGACATCGCAGCCGGGGTGGGCGGCGCCATCGTGATCCTGGTCGTCGCCGGCCTGCTCAGCATGGCGTTCAGCGCGGTGTTCACCGCCCTCGCCTTCCGGGTCCCCACCCACGGCACGTTCTTCGCCATCACCGGCTTCGTCACGCTGCCGCTGGTCTTCATGAGCAACGCCTTCGTTCCTATCGACGCCATGCCGGGCTGGATGGCGGTCTTCGCCCGGCTGAACCCGCTGAGCTACGCGGTCGACGCCATCCGGATCCTGATCCTCGACGGCTGGGCGCCCGGTGTGGCCGGCGCTATGACGATACTGGGGGTCTTCGCCGCGGCCTGCCTGGGCGTCGCCACCTTCGAGTTCCGCCGGCACACCGGGCTGCGGGTCGACTGAACTAGGGAACCTCTGCTACCCCGACCGACCCCGACCGGACCACTGCGTAGGCGAACGCGATGGCAAGAAGGACGAACACCGCGAACATCACGATTGTGTATAGCCGTGCGATGGCTGCAGCCGGGTTGCCGTGCCGGCCGTACTCCGGCGGGAGGACGTTGGGCTCCCTGGACCAGTCGTACGGCTCCTCGGCCTCCTCGTCCCACTCCCGCTCCTGGCGCTCCCACTCCCGTCTGTCGGCCTCCGCCTGCAAAGCGTCGTCATAGGCCTTGCGCCGGCCGGCATCTCCAAGGACGAACCACGCCGCGTTGATCGCCACCATTGCGGTCTGCCGCTCCCGCAGGCGGGCGGGCTCGGCGCCGGCGGTTTTGTCCGGGTGGTTCTCCCGGGCCTTGTGCAGGTAGGCAAGCCGAATCTGCTCGGTGGTGGAGTCGGGAGGAACGCCGAGGCGTTCGTAGTGCGTGGAGGTCAAACGGCTGTGCGCTTCATTGCCCGGCCCGATCCGTAGTCCGACCCTTTCGAGCTTCAATTTTAGGGGAGCACGAATCTTGTGCTAATCGGCGCCGGGGGCCTGTTCGTCCGAAAGAAGCTCCGACAGGATCGCACTCAGCTGGTCCTGCAGCACCTGGGTGTCGCCGCCCTGCTGAAGCTGCTCCCGCACCTTCACCAGGTCGGCCGCCATCTGCACCCGGTGCGCCGCCACCAGCTGGGACGCCTTCATGTCCGCGGCCGCCCGCTGCTGGGCGATGACATCCCGGGTTTCTCCCTGAACCAGGGATTCGAGGGTCTCGACCAGCCGGGCGAGAAGCCGGTAGACCACCGATGCCGAGAAGCCGCCGAGCAGCGCCAGGAGTGGCCGGCCCAGCTCGTGGTTGGACTGGTCCATGGGGATCAGGACGCCGAGGACCATGCCGGCAAGCACCCCGAGCCCGAAGCGGGCCCAGTAGGAGGAGTCGTATCTCGGGTCGTAGGTGCCGTCCGCAACGAATCCGTTCACCTTGAACAGGGCGGCAAAGGCGGCCCCGATGCCGGCGGCCGACAGCAGGAGAAGCTCGTTCAGGAGCAGGGACGAACCGGAGCTGTTGACGAAGTCGACCTGCCCGGTCACCAGCGGCGAAAGCGTCGTGAAGAGAAAGATCACGAGGCAGAGGAACCCGACACCCATGAGGCGCCGGATTATGCGAATCGGTCCGAGGAACCGCCACGCGCTGGCGTCCTCCTTGTCCTCCTCCAGCAGAAGGAGAGTACGAGGGGTGGCCGGGGCGACGATCTGGCTGAGCTGGTGGTGGGTCCTGGCCAGCAGGTTCACAGAAGAGCGGCGGCCATCCGGCGGCTCGGGCAAGTCGCCGCGATTCTGGCTCAACAGGTGAAGGTTCTCGATCAGCTGGGCGGGCACCGTCTTGCCGGAGCCGAGGGCGTACCGGGCCATAGCCTCACACCCCTTAAGCATCTGCTCCTCGAGCCCGAGCCGCGGGCGTCTGCGGGCTGCCTTTCCTCTGGAGGAGGGGGCGGGCGGCTTGGATACGTCGGGTTCGCGGGTGATGATTGACATGGCTTTCCCCCGAGCTTCGCTCTGCGTGGAGGACAACATTATCCAAGCGCCCGACCGGGGGCAATGGGTCGCCGGCAAGCCCCGGTCCCGCCGGGGCGAACCCTTGCATCGTTCGGCCGGTTGTGTCTCAATTGCTCCCCGTAGCGCAGTTTGTCGAGCTGCCCGGAACGTAAGGACGCCAAGGAGTTAATCGTGGGATCGCATCCCTCCGGGCGGACCGGGCTGCGGGTTTGGACCCTTGCCCTGCTGCTATGCGCGGTACTCGCCGGAGCTTCCCCTGCAGGCGCGCAGGAGCCGGGGGCCGAGTCGAGCCTTCTGGACCCCGTCGTGCAGCTGATCTGCGACCTGACCACCCTGCTCTGCCCGCCGCAGCCTGCGACGGTTCAGCCGGTGCAGCCCTCTCTGCCACCCGAAGTGCCGCCGGACCCGGCGGCGAACCCCTTTGCCGAGAGCCCCCCTGTCACACCGGCCGCCGAGCTACCCTCGCAACCGGCCATCCAACCCCCGATTCCGCCGGCGCCGCCGCCCGAGGGCCCGGGGTTCGTGGGCCCGGTGCAGCCCACCGGTCCGGCTCCCGCTCCCGCTCCCGCAGGCTCCGGAGAACCGAAGCCAAGCGCAGAAAACTCGGGCATGGACGGATCCGTGCGCCAGTCCTTGGTCCTTCCCCGGCCGGCGGAGGTCGACCTGTCGCCCGGCACGGTTGCGGCAGCGGCCGCGGTGAGCGTGTTCGGGCTCATCCTCATCGGGTTCCCCGCCGAGCTGTTCAACAAAACGCTGAGGGAAAACTACGACCGCATCCGCCGTCTGCTCCCGGCTAGGGGATCTTCGAATTCGCCGGAGCTGAGCCGCCAGGTACTGGCCCTGGTTGCCAGCTCTGCGGTGGCCGGCTGCCTGGCGGCGATCCAGAAGCTGAACGGGGACTGGTCGGTGGCTTCCGCCCTCACCGTCGCGCTGGCGGTCGGCTTGGGGTTCCTTCTGACGACCCTGGTCTACGAGGTCGCGGCTGCGGTGGCCAACGACCGGCTGGGCATGCCCCGGCGGGTTTTTCGGACCTACCCCGCCGGGCTGCCCGTGGTGGCGTTCTTCGTCGCCGTCTCGACCATCGGCCAGCTGCAGCCCGCCTACCTCTACGGCCACCTGGCCGGATCGCGGCTGGAAGGCAAACACGACACCGGCACCCGCGGACCGGCCCTGCAGACGGTGGTTTCGTGTACCGCCCTTCTGGTGTTCGGCCTGATCTGCTGGGCCCTGAGAGCGGTGGTTGCCGCCTCACCCTGGACCGACATCCTGGCGGGCGTTACGGTCGTGGCCCTGAACCGCCTGGTGTTCTCACTGATCCCGGTCAGGTTTCTCGACGGCCACACGGTGTTCCGCTTCAGCCGGGGCCTGTGGGCCGCCGTCTATTCGGTGGCGGTCCTGGCGTTCCTGCTGCTGGTTATCCTTCCGGCGGCCCGCAACGCTCCGCCCAGCGCAATAGGCTCTGCGGTCGTGCCGTTTGTGATCTTCGTTGCCCTTTCCATCGGAATCTGGGCGTTCTTCCGCCGTTCCGCCTCTTCTTCAACCCAAACTGCGTGAGGAAAGAAAAATGGTTTTGAAGCTGCTCTCCCTGCCGACCTGGCTTCTCGGTCTGCTCACGATCGTCCCTTCAGTGGTGTTCACGGTTGTCGTTGCGGGCTGGCTTCGAAAGAGGGACTTTCAGCCCGAGGACGACGGGGCGGTGACCGCCCTCCACGCCACCGTGTCCACCATCTACACCGTCCTGCTGGCTTTCGTGGTGGTCATTGTCTGGCAGCAGCTGACCGACGCCGGGGCCCGGGTGGAGACCGAGGCTACCCGGCTCAGCAACATCCTGCGGGACGCCCAGGCCCTGGCTCCAACCGACGAGGTGGCGATACGGACGGCGGTTCACGACTACATCGAGGTCACCTCTACCCGGGAGTGGGACCGGATGGCCCAGGGGAAGGATGCCGACCCGGCGAGCAACACCTCTTACGAGCGAATCTGGGACGCCGTGTACCGGGTAGAGCCGAGTACCCCCAAACAACAGACGTTCCACGCCGAGATGGTCACCCGCCTCAACGAGTTGGGAGCCGCGCGCCGGAGCCGGCTTCTCGGCGCGAGAGCCTCCGTCCCGGCGGTGATGTGGCTTCTGCTGCTGGTTGGCGGCGGGATGGTGCTGATCCTCAGCTACCTGCTGCCCCACGGCTCGTGGAAGGGGAGCAACCTGGCGCTCGGGGCCACCGGCGCAGTGATCTCCATCACCCTGTTCCTGATCTTCGCCATGGACCACCCCTACAGCGGGGACCTCCGGGTCGACCCGACCCCCCTGACCGACCTGCTGCCTCGGGCGGGCGAGGGGCGGGTCGGCGGAGTGAGCGGGGTTGAGAGCCCCAATCCGAGTTAGCGCTCACGGCTTACGGTGGTAGATCGGCCCGAAGTGGCGCACAACCTCCAGGGCGCCTTCGGGCGGCCCCTTGGAGGGCGAGAACCCGAGCGTCGACCTGAGCGGCTCGGGATCTCTTCTAGTCGGGCAACCGCTGCAGCACCACCAGCCCGTTGGCGGGCAGCCGGAGCTCGATTCTCCCGTGGCTCACGGGAATTGAGGTCGAGAAGTTGCCTATGTCGCCGCCCCCGTACAGCGACGAGTCGCTGTTGAACGCCTC
>DASTUJ010000140.1 GCA_035759705.1 Actinomycetota bacterium
GCAAAGTTCTTCTTGCGGCCCCACAGCCAGGCCCGCAGGATCCGGCCGCCGTCGAGCGGGAGGGCCGGCACGAGGTTGAAGATCACGACCGCAATGTTGATCCGGGCCAGGTAGTCCAGAACCCCGCCTATCTCCAGCGGCAGCCCCGAGCGGGCTCCGACCCAGGTGGCCAGGGCGAACCCGGCCGCCAGCACTACCGATACCAGCGGCCCGGCGGCTGCGATCCGAAACTCGGCCCCCGCTGAGGGAAACCGGCCCTCGAAGCGGGCGACCCCGCCGAACAGCCACAGCGTGATGTCGGAGATCTTCATGCCCTCCTTCAGGGCCCGGAAGGCGTGCCCGAGCTCGTGGAGAAGGATGCAGATAAAGAAGATCAGCGCGGACAGGACCGCCATGATCATGTAGGTGTCGGGGCTTAATCCCGGGTAGGTGAACGGGAACACGTCCCGGCCGAGCGACCACGAGACCAGCGCGAACACCACCAGCCAGGACCAGTGGGCTCCGATCCGGATGCCCCGGACCCGGAGCAGGGTGAAGCTCGGGGCGAGCATCCCCCGCCTGGCGGGCTTGGGGGATCCGGTCTGGGGGGCGCGCTGGTCGGGCGTGGAGCTCAAAGCCGGGCCCGCCGGGTCACGAGGTTCCCAGAGCCTTTAGAGCCGGCTCTATCTCTCCCTTGGTAGCAACGTTGTCCCATCGCCCGGCTATCTTGCCGTCGGCGCCGATCAGGAAGACCCAGGGCTCCAACGCGGTCTCCCCCCGGAGCATCCACTCGGCGGCCGCCCGGTTGATCTCCTTGGCCTCGAAGTCCCGCCACACCTCGATGTGGATGAAGTTGGCCGTGCCGGCGTACTCCTTGGAGAGGCCCTGCACCATGTCGGTGATCGGCCCGCAGAACCGGCTGACGCAGTAGGTGGGGGTCGAAACCACCAGCAGTGTGGGTTTGCCCGATGCGATGCTCGCAGCTACGGTCATCCTGTGCAGCTCGGGGTCGGGGAGGTCTTTGCCCTCACGAGCGCGTGAGTCGACCGCTGCGGCCGGTGCGTCGGCGGCTCCGGCGGTCAGGTTCTCACTTCGGGGGGCGTCCTCCCCTATCCACGGGAAGCGGTGCTTGTCGAAAACCTCAAAGGTGGTCCGACCGGTCCACTTGCCCTCGTCCTCGACGTCGGCCTCGATCACGACACCCCAGAAGCCGGGCTTGTCGAACGAGGCCTGGGTGGCGTAGACGCCGCTTCCTTCGGCTGACGGCAGGAGAGACGGCTCGTCCGGAACTTCCGGATCGGGACCGTTGGCGTCCGCCGGGATCGGAAGGAACTCGGCTTCGGACTCGGCAACGACCTCGCCTTTGGTCTCGGCCTCACGGGTCCCGAGGTAGGCGAACTTCAGGTCGACCTTGCCGCCGCCGATCAGCTCGTTCTCCTGGGTCACCAGCCCGACCATGAACCGCTGGGTGCCGACCGCCAGGTCGTAGCTCGCCAGCTGGGGGGCGATCTGGTCGCCCTCTGGGGTCGCCTTCTCGGCATCGGTTGAGCCGGACCCCGATCCCGATCCGCCGCACGCCGCCAGCAGGGCGAGCGCGAACAAGATCGCAAGTGGTTTTGCGGTTCGGGTCACTTGTTCAGGAGGGAGTGCAGACGGAAGTGGTCACTTCAATCGAGTTTAAGGCCTCCGCCGTGCGAGTAAGTAGCAGGTCCAGGGCCGCCGTCGTCTCCTCCGCCGGCGCCGAGGTGTTGAAGGACTGCTCCACGTCGTTTTTCGCCTCCAGCATCCGGGCGGCCACGGCACGATCGGCCTCCTCGGCCTTGCGTGCGATGTCGTGCAGGGGCGAGTGCACCTTGCCGTAGAACTGCCCTCGGGCCTCCTCTACGTCGGCCCCGGCCAGGGATCGGGTTTCGCAGAGGTCGGTGTACGCGGTTTCCAGGACCTCGTCGGAGGTCTGTACACCGTCCCCGGCCGCGTCCGGCTTTCCCGCGGTCTGGGAGTAGACGGCGAAACCCACGGCGGCCAGCCCCAGAAGCACCAGGACAATCAGCAGCCGGGACCGCCCGATGCTGGGAAGGTTAGCCAAAGGCGGAGGCCATCCGGTTCAGCTGGGCGTTGATCGCTGCGGCTTCCGGCGCGGAAAGCTCCTCCCTCTCCACGTACTTGGCGACCTCCTGCCGGGCGTCGTCCACGTTGGCTGCGGCGTCGTCGAGATCGCCCTTGTCCGCCTCGGAGATGACCTTGCCGACCTCGTCCAGGATGTTGTCGCTGGCTCGCTCGGAGACCGAACCGGAGGCCAGCCCGGCGTTCAGCACTCCCTGGATGTTCCCGGCGGCGCTCTGCAAGGTGGCCCGGTCGAAAGTAGGCACAGGCTCCTCTTCCTCCTCTTCGTCGGGGGTCTCCGACGGAGTAGGGGTGGGGGAAGGCGTCGGCGAAGGGCTGGGCGTCGGGGACGTGCTGGGCGTGGGCGATGGGGTGGGCGACGCGGGCGCCACCGACAGCTCGAGCGACGGAGTGGGGGCCGGGGCGGGAGGGTCGGTGCCCCCGAGAAGGTTGGTCAACAAAAAGTAGGCGCCGCCGGCAAGGAGAAGCAAAGCCGCTGCCAGCAGTCCCCAGCGGCGGGGAGGGGGTGGCTCGACCGGGCGCTGCTGCATGACCCGCGTCCGGTCGCCGGCGCTCTGGACGACGGTCGGGGACGAGGTTGCGACAGCGGTCGCGACCGGCACCCCACCCGCCGCTACCGGATACTCGTCTCGAAGGTCCAAAGCCATGCTGGCGGTGCTGGAGTACCGGTCGTCCGGGTCCTTGGCCAGCGCCCGCATCACGATCCGGTCCAGGTGCGCCGGCACTTCCGGATTGAGGGCCGAGGGCGGCGGAGGCTGCTCGGAGGCCAGCTTGTGGGCAATTTCCATCAGGCTGTCGCCGGAGATGGGCGGCTGCCCGGTCAACATCTCGTACATCACACAGCCGAGCGCGTAGATGTCGGCCCGCTCGTCGAGGGGGCGGCCGTAGGCCTGCTCGGGGGCCAGGTACTTCACGGTTCCGAGGACTGCGCCCACCTGGGTGTGGCCGTCGGTGCCGCTCTTGGCGATCCCGAAGTCCATGACCTTCACCTTGCCGCCCGGCTCGACCATGATATTGGCGGGCTTCACGTCCCGGTGGATGATGCCCTTCATGTGGGCGGCTCCCAGTCCCTCGCACACACTCGACGCGATAGTTACCACCCGGCCGGCGTCGAGGGGGGCATGCTGGCGGATCACCGCGTCCAGCGTCGAACCCTGGACGTACTCCATGACGATGTAGTGGTAGTCGCCCTCGGCCCCGATGTCGTAGACGCCCACCAGGTTCGGGTGGTTGAGCGACGCCACCGACTGCGCCTCCCTCTGGAAGCGGGCGACGAAGGACGGGTCCCCAGCCAGGCTTGCCGAAAGCACCTTGATAGCGACCGTGCGGCCAAGGACCGTGTCGGTCCCCTGGTACACCCGGGCCATGCCGCCCTCGGCGATCAGCCCGTCGATCCGGTAGCGGTTGCCGAACAGCTGCGGCAGGTCTGGAGACATTCGTTTCCGGGCTCCGGCCCGGGGCCTACCTCTGGTCCAGCGGCGGCACCGGGGTGGGCGGCGCCGTTCCGATGTAGCGACCGCTCGGCCGGATGATCCGGTTGTCGGCCGCCTGCTCGAGGATGTGGGTCGTCCAGCCGATGGCCCGGCTGCAGGCGAAGGTCGGGGTGAACAGGTTGGAGGGGAGGCCGATGGACTCCATTACTATCGAGGCGTAGTACTCCACGTTGGCGTACAGCTGCCGGCCCGGCTTCAGCTCCTTCAGGATCTCCACCACCCGGGATTCGATGTACTTGGCAAACGCCACCCGGGGGCCGCCGAGGTGCTCGGCTATCCCCCGCAGCATCAGCGAGCGCGGGTCGTCGGTCTGGTAGACCGGGTGACCGAAGCCCATGATGCGGCGGCCCTCCTCGACCGCGGAGCGGATCCAGGGGTCGGCATCTTCCGGCTTCTTGATGGCGTCCAGCATCTCCAGTGCCCGGCTCGGCGCGCCGCCGTGAAGCGGCCCGGAGAGGGAGCCGAGGGCGGCAACCACCGCTGCGCCCAGGTCGGCGCCGGTGGAGGTAACCACCCGGGCGGTGAATGTCGACGCGTTGAAGCCGTGCTCGATGGTACTGGTCATGTACTGCTCGATTGCCCTCACGTGGGCCTCGGGAGCCTCGGTGCCCGACCACATGTACAGGTAGTTCGCGGCGTAGCCGAGGTCGGGCCTGGGATCGACGGGCTCTTCGCCCTGGTTCAGGCGGTGCAGCGCCATGATCAGCGTGGGGACCACCGCGCACACCTTCATCGCCTGCTCTTTCAGCACCTCGTGGCCGGAGTCGATCCAGGGCCTGAAGCCCCAGCTGGAGCACAGAAGCGACAGGGCGGAGCGAAGTGCCTCCAGCGGCACGAAATCGGTTCCCATCCCGGCGACCGCCGGCAGGATGTCCTTCAGGTCGTCCGGCAGCACCCGGAGCTGCCGGATCCTGGCGGTAAAGTCCTCCAGCTCGGCGATGTTCGGCAGATGGCCCTCGTAGAGCAGGTGCCAGACCTCCTCCAGGGTGCACTGCTGCGCCAGATCGATCGCGCTGTACTCCCGGTAGTGGTAGAAACCTTCGCTGCCGCGGACGTCGCCGACCTGGGTCTCCGCAACCACAACGCCCTTCAGCCCTTTGGGGACCTCGATGGCCGGGGTGCCGAAGGCCCGCACCTCCGCCGCCCGGAGGAGGTCCCGGATCGACAGGACGCCGACCAGCTTGCCGTCCTCGACCACCGGCAGGTGGCGAAAGCCCCGCTCGGTGAGCATGTTCAGGGCGGTGTCGATGTCCACGTCCCTGCCGACGGTCAGGGGATCGGGGGCCATCCAGTCGCTGACCCGGCCGAAGGTGGCCCCGGAACCGGACGACGCGTAGCGCACCATGTCCCGTTCGGTGAGCATGCCGATCGGTTTGTCGCCCTCCACGACCACCACCGAGCCGACTCCCGCGTTGTTCATCATGCGGGCCGCCTGCTGGACGGTCTGCGTCGGGACGGCGGTCACAACCGGAGTGCTCATGATGTCGCCGACTGTGCGGTTGCGAGTTGACTGGGACATGACGCTCCTGACTTTCAAATCCTGTTGGTGCTGCCCGCCATGATAGGTGCGAAAAATTTGCGGGGGAAGACGGGGCTATATGGGGGGCCAGGGATAGGGCCTGCCCGGGCCGGGCTCGGGGAACACCTTGTTCGCCAAAAGGGACTCTGCCCGCCCCAGCAGGGTTTCAATCTCCTCGGGGAAAAGCAGCTCCTCGAGCCGCTCGCCGGCGCTCCCCCGCACGCGATCACGCAGAGTCTCGATGGCTTGCAGCGCATCCGCCGGAATCGGCTCCCCGATGTAATCCCACAGCACGGTTCGCAGCTTGGGCTGGACGTGGAAGCAGACGCCATGGTCGATCGCCCAAAGCTGCCCGTTGGCGTCGCGCAGGACGTGCCCGCCCTTGCGGTCGGCGTTATTGACGATGAGGTCGAACAGGGCGATCTCTTTCAGCTCGGCGTCGTACTCCGGCGTCAGGTTGAAGGCGTGGAACTGGGGGTCGTGCTCGATGTACTGCTGGACCATCCCTATCCCGTGGGGCCCGTCCCGCAGGATCGTCGGCGGGACATACGACCAGCCGAGAGCGTCGCACACCACGTAGGCGGCGGCCTCCCGGGTACAGAGTGTCCCGGAGGGAAAGTCCCATAGGGGCGACTCGCCGCGGCGGGGTTTGTAGACCACCAGGGGTCCCTCGTCGCCCAGGCGGGCCAGGAAAGTGTAATTGGACGAGCCGGGCAGCAGCCCGAGCAGGTCCAGCTCCCCCTCGGCCAGGTCCTCCGGGGTGAGTACCGATGTGCGGCTAGCGGGCTCGGGGGTTGTGTCCATTGGTGGCCGGGCAAATGTGGCCGTCCGGCTCCATCGGGTGCCCGCACAGCGGACAGGTCGGCCGTCCCTGGGCCACCACCTTCATGCCCTGGATCCCGAAAGCGGCCAGCTGGCGGGGGGTGACCACAACCCTGACCGTGGCGCCGAGGTCCATCTCCGACTCGGTCAGCTCGGAGAACGACAGCTCGATGACGTTGCGGGAGTCGTCGTACCGCATGGTGATCGTGCCGGCGTCGATCCGGAACGCCGGCTGGTCCGGTCGGAGGGCCATGGCCTGGTCGAACTCCGGGGTCGACGCGCCAAGAGGGCCCTTGCCGAGCAGCTCCTTGGTCATCTCGTGCTGGCCGATCTGGGAGAGCAGCTCGTAGCTGGCCCGGGCAAGAGCCGTGACCTGCTCCTTCTCCAGCACCCAGCTGTAGGTCTCCGTCCCCTGGGTGGCCTGGAGCATAAAAACCCGGCGCCCGGGCTGGCCGACCGCTCCGGCTGTGAGGCTGTCCGCTGGGTCTATGTCGACGTCCTGGCTCACTTAGTTTTCCCTCGTTGGGAAGCCGGCTTCTTGGCGGGCTCCGCGGGCTTGCGCTTCAGGCTTTCGAAAAGTTCGTCGTAGCCGCCGGTGTCGCCGACGTTGATCAGCCGGGGAGTACCTGAGCTGAGATGGAGCGTGGTGATCGACGCCGGAGCGATGTTGATCCGATCATAAAGGTCGATGCCCAGTCCGAGGCACCCGGCGACGATCAGCTTGATCATGTCGCAGTGGGAGCAGACGACAATCGCCTTGTCCTTGTGCTTCAGCCGCAGGGCTTCTATCGCCACCATGCCCCGGGTGTGCGCCTCCCGGATGGTCTCTCCGCCGGGGAAGCGGAAGTCGGCGGGCCGGGCCCGCAGCTCTTTCCACCCCTTCACTCCGTAGAGGCTCTTCAGGGTCCTCCCCTGCCAGGTGCCGTAGTCGATCTCGGCCAGGTCCTCGACCGTCTGGACCTTGAGCTTGTGGTGGGCTGCGACGGCGGTTGCAGTCTCGACGCAACGCTCCATCGGGCTGGAGTAGACGGCTTTGAGAGGTGCGCCGGCCAGGCGCTGCCCGGTCGCGGCCGCCTGCTCCCTGCCCTTCTCCGAAAGCGGGTAGCCGGGCACCCGGCCGATCAGCACGGAGCCGGTGACGGGGGTGAGCGCATGCCGAACCAGGAACAGGATCACTCAAGATGTATAACGCATCCTCGAAATTGCACTCAGTCAGTGCCCTTTGGGCTACTTGCAGGGTCGTCTCAGAACCCGTTCTCCCACCCGGTATTTAGACGTTCATTTCCGACACGTCTTTTGAGAGGTTTTGAGACGGGCCATTGAGACGGTCGAAGTACCGTCTCAAAAACCTTCGTTTATGAGCTACCCGCATGACTCGCACGCCACCCTCGCGATTGCAATCCGGACCACATTCGTGCGCCAGGGAAGTAAGACCCCGCTGGCAATTTCAAATTCCATAAACTCGTCCTCAGTAAAGCAGCCGTCGGTCTCGCGCTGGTTGAGTAGCCCGTCCTGGGCCCAGTCGAAGTTCGATACGACGGTCTCTCCGTTACCTCCACTTGCGGGCATAATATGGTTTCGGTCAACAGTCGCTATTTCTTAGTCAAAACCAAGGGCTCAGTCAAAGCTCTAGATATTCCTTAGCAACTCGAAGAGCCATATTCCCCCAAAGAAGACCGTGCCCGCCGCTCCGAGAACACAAAGCCAGGGCGCCGCGTAATCAATTGGTACTGGGCGTTCCCTGTTTTCTTCATCTTCCCTTGGCGGCCGCAGGAACCAAAACAGAGCACCATAAAGAGCAAGGAAAAGTGATAGGAGTGCAGCCGCTCCGGGAGCATCTACGCCAAAGGCATTCAACGGTCAGGCCCAAGACCATCTGTCATGACCGAGTTGAACGATAAGTCTGTCAGCGCCGTACCGAAGGCAGTTTCGTCCAAAAAGCGCTGACCCGCACCGAAGTTCCCCGTTGACCCAACAACGTCCAATCCAGCCGTCTTTGTCGCCACCTTAGCGGCAGATTTAGATACGATTCTAGATGAGCTTTTGGTTGCAAGCTCCGCGGCCGTTTTGGAGATTCCCGGTATCCTCGCGATAGGGGCGAGTACCGCGCTAGCTGCTAACTCAACCTTGGTCTTGGTGCACTTATCGTTTTTCTTCTTGGAGTAACAATCGACGTACATGAGACCTGTCCCGCTGGCTAGCCCGATCACCGTTGCTCCTCCTGCGATCATGCCAGTAACGGGGAGACACACGGGACAGACGAGGGTTGCAAAGGTTGCCCCCGTCTGAACGACAGAAGCTCCTTTATTAACTAGTTCCAAGGCTCGGCGGGCCGTCGGAGTCTTGCGGCAACGGCTGTCTGCGTCTTTGTCCTTGACGTGACCGAAGACGCACCACCCGTGACCGTCATCAATCATCCCTGCCGGGTTCGCTCCGGCGTAGAGATACCTATTCCCCGTCAAAGGGTCGACCTGCAAGCCGAGGTTTGCACCGGCGGCCACGTAGTTATCAGCGCCGATAAACCGGTTGATAGTCGGGTCCATCAGCCGTGAGCCGAGGCTGTAGGAGCCGGTCTTGGGATCCTTGGGCGCCATCTGGAACTTGAGCCGAGAGTCCCAGTTGGCGGTGAGCTTCTTGGACAGCGCCGCCTTGTCCTTGCCGTAGGGGTCGTAGGCGAATACCGCCTTCACCGCCTGGTCGGAGGCGCCGATCATCTGGGTGATGTTGCCCCGGGGGTCGGTGACGTAGTAGCTGCGACCGGTAGCGTTGTCGATGTCGAGTTTGCCCCGGGGGACCCCGAAGGCGTCGACCAAGTAGCGGGTCTTCACCGTCCCGGCCGGGTCGGTTTCGACTGCGATCTGCTGGCTCAGCCCGTCGTGGAAGAACATCATGGTTGAGCCGGCCGAGTCGTGACGGGAGATCATCCGGTCCAATCCGTCGTAGTTGTATTCGACCCAGCTGCCGTCGCCAGCGGTTACCCGGCGAGTTTGCGAGGCGGCGTTGTAGCTGGTGGTGGTGGTCGCAACCAGCGGGATCTCGGTGTCGGATACCTGGTTGCCGAAGTGGTCGTAACCATAGGTGGAGGGCAGTGCCGGCAGGGCCGGGGTGCGGGTGATCAGCCGGTTGTCGGTGAAGGTGAAGGTGGTCCCCGGCTCGGTCTTCACGTTGCCGGCGTCATCTAGGCCATAGGCGGCGGTTGTGGTCTCGAACGGGTGCTTGAAACTGTCCAGCCGGTCCAGGTCGTCATAGCCGTAGGTGCCGGTCCCCGGGGTCACCGCAGGCGAGCCGGCCGGCTGGGCCTGGGTGACGGCCTCGGTCTCACGGTTGTTGTTCTCGTCGTAGCCGATCGACTCCCAGGCGCTCAGCTTGGCACCGGTCGAGTTGGTGAAGATCCTGGAGGTTGCCAGGTCGGCCAGGTTGTAGTTCTGGGCGAGCTGGGCCGAGTTGGGGAAGGTCATCTGCTCAAGCGCCCCGTTGTCTTCATAAGTCGAGGTGAAAGATCCGAACCCTCCGTATGGAGTGAAGGTCTCCTCGTTACCGTCCAGGAACCAGGTCGAGCCCGAGGTCTGGCCGTCAGTGGTGTTGGACTTCAGCAGCCCGTCTTGAGCGAATAAGTTGGAGCCGGTCTTGGTCACCGCGGCGCCGCCGGTCGGAGGGTAAAGCGTCTCCCACCATTCGTCTAGCTCGCCGGCGCTCGTGTAGTTAGCGATGATCCCTGAGACGTTGGCGTTCGCTGATCCGTCCTTGTGGGTGTTGAGGGAGGTCGTGTTGCCGTCGGCGTCGTAGCCGAAGACAGAGCGGTGCTCGCTAAGACCGGTGCCGGTCGCCTTGCGCTCGGCCAGGGTCCCGTCAGCGTTGAACGTCTGCTGGGTGGTGCGCTCGATCGGCAAGCTGTCCAGCGGGGTTGAAGGAGAAACCGTGCCACGGCGGTCGTGGCGGAAGCTCTGCCGCCCCTCGTAGTCGTAAACGTAGTCGACGACGTGGGCGGCATCGGCGGGATCGGTTTCGTAATCGATCTCGTTGCGATCGGTGTAGAAGTAGTTGGTGGTGGTGAAGGCGTTATTGCCGGTGGGTTGGCGAAGCAGCTTCAGATTGCCGACATTGTCATACTCACGGGTGGTGACCTTATCCTTGGGGTCTGTGATCGTGAGCGGGCGGCCCATCTTGTCCGGGTTGAACAGCGTGAAGGTCTCGCGCGGGGTGGTCACCTTGGTGGTGTCGCCGTGCAGGTTGTAGTCGTAGCGCATCGCCTTGGCGTGACCGGACTCTTGAGCACTTTTGACCTGTCCCAGGCGGTTGTAGGTGTACTCCATGGTGTGGCGGCCGGCGTCGCCCGCCGGGTCGGTCACCTTTGAAACCAGGCCGTGGGGGGTATAGAGGACGTCGGTCTGGTCGCCCTCCTCGTCGATGAAGCCGGAGACCCGGTTGTTGGGGTAGCGCAGGTAGCGAACCTTTTGCAGTTCGTCCGGATCCGGGTCGGGCCCTCCTACCGCATCGAAGGATCGCGGCTCGACGATCTCCTCGAGCGCCCCGTCGTTGTAGTAGGCGTAGGTCGACTTGCGGACCTCGGCGCCGGGCTTGGTCACGGTAGACGAGATCAGGTCCCGGGCGTCGTAGGTCGTCTTCGTCGACCAGCCGTCGGTCCCGTCCGGGGTGCAAGCCCGGGACGTTCCCCTCGGCGGAATGGCCAGGGTCTGATTGTCGTTGGCGTCGTAACAAAATGTCGTGGTTTTCCCGAGCGGGAACGCCGTGGTCGCAGGGGTCACCGATGAGACCAGGTTGCCTCGGCGATCGTGGTCGGTGGTCCAGGTCTGGTTGTTGCGGTCGACCCTGGTCTCTTGAAAACCGAGGAAGTGATAGCCGAACGTGCTTACCTTGCCCAGCGGATCGGTGATCTTCCCGGGATGGCCCGATGCGTCGTAGCCACCGTCGCCCAGGGCGGTGTCTCCGTAGGTGGTGATCTTTCCGTTCGCGTCCTCGACGGTTTTCAGCATCCCCCGGTCGTAGTAGGTCATAGTGGTGACCTTGCCCAAGGGGTCCTTGGAGGTAAGTAGGGTTCCTTTCACGTTTGGCTGGTCGTAGGTGAATTCCCAGACCCGCTGCTCGGCAGTGCCCGATGCAGTGGTCGCTTTGGTCATCTGGCCGACGCCGGGGGCCGGATAGGCGAAGTCGAAAATCGAGGTGAAGGTGGGATCGCCCGCGCCGGTGGCGACCGAACCTGATATCTGACCGAGCGGGTTGTAAGAGTAGGTGGTGGTGTTGCCCGCCTGGTCGGTGTTGCTGGTAAGCCGGTTGGCGGCCCAATCGAAGGTCTCGGTATTGAACCGGTCGACTCCCGCGCTGTCCTTGTCGCCAGCGTCTCGCCGCGCCATCAGGTTGCCCTGGGCATTGGTTTTCCAGATCGAGGTCTTCACCTCAGGGTCGGTCAGGCAAGTGGCAACCTGCGGCGATTCGGCCGGACACAGCTGCGAGGTGTAGCCGAACGTCCATTCCTTGCCGGCACGGTCGGTGATCTTGTCGAGCTTGCCGCCGGGAATCGAGAAGGTTGTGGAATTGTCGCGGGCATCCTCCACCGTGCGCAGGCCGTCGGAAGAGTAGGTGTATTCGGTTGTGACCGCATCGGACGTTCCGGCGGCTTGAACAACCGAAACCAGCCGGTCGCCGGCCGCTCCGCCGTAGCCGAAGTTGGTCTGCATAGATTGCCCTGCCGAATTGAAGTTCACCTGGGTGATCAGATCGGCCGGTTGAGTGAAGGCAAGGCTTCGCCCAGCGACGTCGGTGATGCTTGAAAGCTTGTCGCCGGTGTAGGCGAAGTCCAGGAAGTTACCCTTGCGGTCGATGATTTGGTCCATCCGCAGTTTGCTGTTGACCGTCTGCATCTTGTAGCTGACGCCGTCTGGCCTGGTCAGAGTGGCGTTTCCGAGAATGGGTTCATAACTGAGGGTCAGATTGACCCCGGGCGGGGACTTCCAGACTCCCCCTTCGTTCACGAACCGGTGGCGGGTGCCGTCCTGGTCGGTGAAGACCAGGGCTGCGCCTCCGAACAGCAGTTTCAGCGTTTGGCTGAGGTCGAGCGGGTTCGACAGAAGGCTCCCGGCAGAATCTCCATCGGAGACCCCGAGGCTCCAACCACGCCCGAACGGGCCGGTAGCGGCGTCGTTGTTTGCGTTGTAGGTGCGGGTAAGCCGCATGTTAAGGCCCTGGCCCGGCACGTCGAAGTCGACATCCTGGACCACCAGATTCCCGTTCGCCATGTTGGCGAAGGCGGTTCCTTGACCGAGGGCGAAGTCCTGGTAGGGGTAGAAGTCCTCCAGCCCGATGCCGTCCGACGCAGGCTCGGGAACGATCGTGTTGGAAACAGTCGAGTCTGCCGACGCCATACCTGAGGTGTTATAGGCCTTGACCTTGAAGTAGTAGGGCAAAAAGTTGGTCAGACCCTGGCCGTTGTTGGTGCTCTGGGAGGAAAACGTGACGCTGGTCGCCGGGTGGTTGACCACCGCATGGTTAACCGCCTGGTTCTGCGCATTGAATGCTGTGACTTCATAGGCGCCGATCGTGGCACCGAACCCGTTGCTCGACCCCGTCCATTCGACCATCCCTCCGGCGTCGAGCGGGGTCGCCTTCACGACTGTCGGTGCAGATGGAGGTGGCGCAGGAGTGAACCAGTTGCTGTTGACCGGTAGGCCCCATACCCCGTTCCCGAAGCACTTGACTTGGACGATGTACCGGTCGCCATTGATGAGGTTGCTGAAGGTCGCGGTCCGTGGCGGAACTTGATTGGTCGCCACCGAGACTGAGTCGACCAGCACCCAACCTCCCGGCGTCCCCCGGTAGATCCAGGCACCGTAAAACTGGGGAGGGAAAACCGCCTCCGGCCAGGTGACGGTCGCCTGGCCGTTTCCCGGGACCGCTGTCGCCGATCCCGGTGCGGGATAGTTCGACTGAGGATCGTACTCGACGGCGATCGAGGGAGGCCAGATCGATTCCGACGAGCCGAATTTGCGGAAATGGTCCTGATTGCCTTCATCCGGGGCGAGCAGGGCCAGCTGGTTGGTAGCGGTGCCGTCCGCCGACCAAGCGTTGGCCAGACCACGGATATCCAGGGTCCTCGGGCCGCTGGCGTTCGGACAGCTGAGCGCGCCTCCGCTCCACGACTCGTTGTACCAGTGAGCACCGTCGACGGTCGGCTGGGAGTTCCAGGTGGTCGAAGAGAAGACCCCCGACGCCTTGTCCACCCACATCGAGCTTGATCCACAGGTGTAGCCATCGAGCTGGGTCAGGTACAGGGTTGCTGCGTAGACGACCTTGTTGGCGATCGTCGAGGTGTTGAATTTCAGGAATGAGCGGAAAACGTTGTTGGGATCGGCTCCCACTCGCCCGACTTTCAACTCCTCAGTTGTGCTGAAGGTTGAGGTCGGAGCCGCCTTGCTTACGTAGGTGTCGGTGATGGTCGTCAGGGTTGCCGCCGGATCGATCGAAATCGGATAGACCGTGGCCGGGTCGGACAGGAACTCCATCGAGGGTCGTAGTATCAGCTGCGTGCCGGCGGTCCCCCGCTCGATCTGGACGTCGACAGGGCGGATCTGGGTCGGCTCGTTCACCTTGGGGTCACGGGCGGCGGACCACATCATCGCGGTACTCGATACGAGCTGAGCTTCGCCCTCGTCATCCGACAGCTTCAATTCCCCGGTGACCGGGTCCTTGCTCAGATTCAGGCCGTCCAGACCCACCGGGATGGTTATGACCGGAGCCTGGGTGGGACGGGACTTTAGGATCACGAAGCTCTCGAACCCGGTAGTCAGCGCCTTCAGCACCAGATCCTGGCCGGGGGCGATGTCGGCGTAGGTTGCAGTGTTGCCCTTTAGCGTCGGCGCCGGAAGGGCCACCTCGGACTTGAAGGAGACCCGACCTCCCGCAGGTCCGACCGCCGCGAACTCGGATCCCGCGGGCCCACCATTCGAGAACCTGACGTTGCCCTGGGCCGCCTTGGGGGAGATTGTGTCCCCACTCGCCTCAAGGGTGGTGTCGATGGGTTCGAAGCCATCACCCTTTTGGACCCGCACCGGCCCTGAGGATATCTCGGTGGTCAAGGTGCCCTGCGGGTTGGCGTAGGTGGTCTCCATTTCGGATCGCCTGGAAACAAGTTCGACCCGTTCACCGGTGCGCTGAGCTTGATCCAGCGCGACGGATTCCGGGTTGTTCTTGTCGACGAAGGGGAACGGCTGTGAAGCTCCGATCGGCCCGTCCGCCAGGGAGACCGGCCCCCCGACTTGGGGCACTGACCCCTTCTGGGCGAAAGGTGTGGTGGAATCGGCCTCCGAAGTTTGATCCGCAGGAACAGGACCGGCTTGCGGGGCATCCTGCACGGCGGTCGCTGACTCAGCCTCCTGCGGCTCAGAGACCTCGGCGGCATCTGCGGTGAACTGAAGGCCGGGGAAGGCCTGGAGGACGAAGGCCACGATAATCAACGTCGCGATAGCTTGAGGGGCCTTCAGTAAAACAGTTTGTGCCGCCCTGCGGATATGGCGGGCACAGCGGAACAGACACTTCGACGACATGAAGCCCCTTTGGCGTAGGTGTTGGGCTACGGCTTCGGTTCGTCGGCTCTATCCAAGAGAGGCAACCGCGAGTTGCTGCTTCGTGCTGGTGGTCTGCCGAGTCCAGGGTAACACGCATGTTGGCGGATTTTGCCAATACTTCGAAAACTTCTAATATTGCGCGATGCGAGACTTACTCAGCCGCGGGACTTGCGCCTACAAGGGCGGTCCAGTTAAGCCCCGGTCGGGGTGCTCGCGGCTCTGGTACCGGTAGCAGGCGGTCGCCTTCAGACGCTGACCGGGTCCGGTATGCGCAGAAGGCGTTGGAACCAGGACTGACCAGGACCTTCTCCCGCGAACTGGCAACACAGGGTTCCGAAGCATCTGCTGGCGGCTCGATTGCTGGGGCGCAAGTACCAGACGTGGCGTCTCAAATACCTTCGTTTGTGAGATTTAGTTCTGATACTCCGGTACGCTTACCGCAAATGTAGGTTTCAAAATCTTCGGTTGCCTGGTCGAAGACCTCTGCTTTGACCTCGAAGTGGCGGCTCGATGTGTCCACCGGCATGGCCATTCTGGTATGACTGGCGAGGACTCTTTGGGAGCGATCCGTTGCACAGCAGCGGCCACCTACCCACCAAACCAGTTCCTTAATGGTCCTCCTGAACAGCCCGCCCCGATAGCGAATACCAGTAGTTCGTCACCCGCAATGAGCGGCTAAGAGCGAGCCACCCCGCCCCGGGTAATCGCCGGCCAGATGTTAATCCAGTCGATCCACCCAAAAGGCCCCACATAAGAAAAGCGAGGGTGAAATTCGGCTCGAAGGTGGCACAAGAATGGATGGAAGCTGACGGGTCGAGGAAACCCTCAACCTATTCTCCGAGGAGCGGCATATGGGCGGTCCGCCGTTCATCATCATCCTGCATCCTTGGGCCCGGGTCATAATCACGCCCAGCGCAGCTTCCTGGTTTTCCGAACTTGGACTGGCAGGCTTTGGTTACTGAATTGTCGCTGTTCAGAAGGTCAATTCGCTCATCTTGTATAGGTAGAAAATGAGAAGCGCACTGACTGCTATCACAAGTAAGCCAATAACGGCGGCGGCAACATGTCTAGCTTTCCACAAGGTAATCTCCTCAGATTCACTTACTCGGCGGTCACTTAATTTCAAAATCGGGAGGGACATTAAGCCAGAAGAGCAGGATGATTAGGGCAACTATGGCTACTCCCCAGATGACGGCAAGAACGGGACGAGGGCCGAATTTCATTGCAATCCTGCTTGCCAAGTTTGCGTCAGAAGGTCCCTCATAGCTCGGTATCCGGCCTCGTTCGGGTGGAAATACATTTCGTCGTTCAAAGTATTGCCGCTGATGTAATCGTTGCCACTCCCACTGCAGATCTCGTGTCCGTCGAATGGTCCCGGTTCTGCTGTTGGCGCCCCGTTGGGCGTCGGACCGGAAAGTTGTATGACTGTTACCCCGACTTCGGCAGCGGTGCTCTGGATTACGTCATTCATGTGTGAAACAAGTGATCGAATCCAAACACGTTCGTCTTGTTCGAAGCCGAGGTCGCTGAGACAGTCATTGTCCTTAACCGAAGAAAACAGTTGCGGATCGGCACTACCGTCCGTCCACTAAAGGATGCCTGGGAACTTTCGGAAGAAC
>DASTUJ010000141.1 GCA_035759705.1 Actinomycetota bacterium
GTCCCAGGTCCAGTTCGACTTCTCGGTGTCCAGGAAGATGATCCGGGCCTCCGACCAGCGCTGGTCGTCGTCGCCCCAGACGTACCAGCCGGCCTTGGGGTTGTCCTTCGACTGGCGGGACTCCTGGAACCACGGGTGCTGGTCCGAGGTGTGGTTCATCACCATGTCGGCGATGATGTACATCCCCCGCTTGTGGACCTCCTCGATGAGCTCCACCACGTCCCCCAGGTTCCCGTACTCGGGCAGAACCGTAAAAAACTCGCTGATGTCGTAGCCGCCGTCCCTGAGGGGCGACTGGTAGAACGGCAGCAGCCAAATGCAGTCGATGCCCAGCCACTGCAGGTAGTCGAGCTTGTTGATCAGGCCGCGAAGGTCGCCGGTGCCGTCGTGGTTGGCGTCCGAGAAGCCCCGGACCAGGACCTCGTAGAACACGGCCTTCTGGTACCAGCGGGTGTCGGCGGCAGAGGGCTCGGGGCTCGGGGTTTCGACGAGGGGGCTGTCGGGCTTGTGGCCTTCCTGGACCTCGAGCTCTCCACCGGGGGCGCCGACCTCCCCGACCTCCTCGGAGGCGGCGACCGATGCGACCTCGGTTGGCGAGAAGTCGCCCCCGCGCACGGCGACCTCGGCTTCGTGGAGGTCGGGCAGCCGTTCGGCTACGTCCGCCGCACCCGGAGCGTCGGTACGCTCCTTGGCCCCAGGGTCGATGGGGCTAATGGGCGGGCCCCTGAGTTACCGAAAGGACGTGGGCGGGGGCGTCCGCCGGGTCGAGCCGGACGTAGGGGTGGCCGCCCCGCCATTCGTAGGCGGCGCCGGTCAGCAGGTCCTGCACGGTGTAGGGGTGGAACGAGTCGACCCCGAGCGCCCCCAGGTCCAGGGTCAGAGTGGCCTCCTGCCAGCGGACGGTGTCCAGGTTCACGACCACAAGGACCACGTCCGACCCGTCGTCGCTCGTCTTGGAGTAGGCGAGCAGGTTCGGGTTGCCGGTTTCGTGCATCGTGATTTTCCGTAGCTGCTGGAGCGCCGGGTGCTCCCTGCGGACGGCGTTCAGGCGGGTGATCAGCGGGACCAGGCTCCCCGGGGCGTCGTAATCCCGCTCCCGGATCTCGTACTTCTCCGAGTTCAGGTACTCCTCGTCGGTGTCCCGGGCCGGCAGGTTCTCGTACAGCTCGTAACCGGAGTAGATCCCGTAGTTCGAGCTCATCGTGGCGGCCAGGAGCAGGCGCAGGCGGAAGACCGCCGGGCTGCCGTTGCGGAGCGGGCCGCTCAGGATGTCGGGCGTGTTGGGCCAGAAGTTGGGGCGCATGTAGTCGGACGCCGGGCCCTGGGCCACCTCGATCGCGTATTCGGCCAGTTCCTGCTTGCCCACCCGCCACGTGAAGTAGGTGTAGCTCTGGCTGAAGCCGACCTCGGCCAGCCGCGCCATCATCTTCGGGTGGGTGAAAGCCTCGGCAAGAAACAGCACCTCGGGGTGCTTGGCCTGGACCTTGCGGATCATCCACGCCCAGAAGGCGAGCGGCTTCGTGTGCGGGTTGTCGACCCGGAAGAACTTGATCCCCCGCTCTACCCAGAACTCGATTATGTCCCGGCACGCCCGCCAGAGCGCCTCCCGGTCCTCGTCCCTGGTGGGCCAGAAGATGATCGGGTAGATGTCCTGGTACTTCTTCGGAGGGTTCTCGGCGAACTTGATGGTCCCGTCCGGACGGTGGTGGAACCACTCGGGGTGCTCTTTGACCCAGGGGTGGTCGGGCGAACACTGCAGGGCGTAGTCGATCGAGATCTCCATCCCGAGGGAGTTGGCCTCCTCGACCATCTTGGCAAAGTCCTCGAAGGTGCCGAGGCTCGGCTCGATGGCGGTGTGACCCCCCAGTTCGGAGCCGATGGCCCACGGGCTGCCGACGTCGTCCGGCTCGGGCGTGGTGGTGTTGTTCTTACCCTTTCGGTCGGTGACGCCGATCGGGTGGATGGGCGGCAGGTAGATCACGTCGAAGCCCTGGTCGGCCAGGGCGGCCAGGCGTTTGGTGGTGCCCTCGAACCCTCCGTTCGAGCGGGGGAACAGCTCGTACCAGGCGCTGAACTGCGCCCGCGGGCGGTCGGCCCAAAGGGGCATCTGCGGCGAGGTGCTGAGGTCCCGCTTCACGGGAGTCGCCTGCAGTGCAGGCAGAACCTCCGGGACCTCCACGGCGGCCAGGCGGTTCTCGACCGGCAGGTACTTGTTCCGCAGGATCTCGGCCGCCTGCTCAAAGGGGGGCCGGGCCCTGGCTTTGACCGTGGCGGCGGCCTGCTCGACCAGCAGGGCCCCCTCCTCCAGCTCGACACTGATGTCCTGGCCGGCCTGGTGCTTCAGCAGGGCGCCCTTGCGCCAGGTGGCGTAGGTGTCGGTCCAGGCCTGGACGATGAATTCGTGGAGTCCCATGTCGTCCGCGGTGACGATCCCCTCCCAGCGGTGGTTGGGGAGTTGGGTCATCGGCGCCGTCTGCCATGCCTTCGAGCCCTTCGGGCGCCAGGCGACCTGCGCGGCCAGGAGGTCGTGGCCGTCGCGAAAGATGTCGGCCGAGACCGTTACTCGCTGTCCGGTGACTGTCTTGGCAGGAAAGCCCTCAGGCGTGCGCGGTCGAATATTTTCGATGGCAATGGGATTGATCACCTCTTATTCCTACCACCTGCAGGCAAAGCCAATGCATGAACAGCCCCATTACGCCCCGAAGGTTTCTTTGCATCGCCTGCTTCCCTGCTCCGGCCGCTACGACCGAGGGCCGGACCCGCCTTAGGTCCGGCCCCTCGTCGTTGACTAACCGCAGGGTTTTGAGGGCGCTGCCGCGCAGTAGCCGTTCACCGTGTACTTGTCGGTGGCGAACTTGTGGCCGGCCGCCCAATCGAAGTAGTTGTAGATGAGCCTGACCGGGTTCAGCGCAAAGTCGCCCTTGGGGTTGACGCTTCGGTCGTCCCCGTCGTCCCAACCCCAGGGAGCGTGGGCCGCGTTGGCCGTGCCGTCATCGCCCCGGAAAGTCCCATAGCCGGCGAAGGTGGTGGTGATCGAAGGGTTGTTCAGCTGCGTCACCTGGTGCGCCCAGAGGCCGTTCGTCGCGAAAATGTTGACCAGCTTGTAGGTGGCGGTTTGGTTGGCGCTCGTCGGCTCCTGAGCCGTGGTTCCCGGGTTGTAGATGATGCCGTCGCCTCCGGGAAATCCTTCACCGTTCCACGCCTTGATGCCGTGGCCCTGCGCCTGCTGGAAGGTGGTGGGACGGTTGTGGCCGCCGTACGACTTCATCCGTATCGTGCCGTCGATGTTCTCGTACTGCGAACTCTTGAAATCGGATCCGGAGGGCGTGTAGGAGTAGAAGTCGTTGTGGTAGACGGTGATCATCGACTGCAGCTTTCCGTAGGTGGTGCCGTTCTTACTGACCGTCAGCAAGATGCCCTCCATGTCGTTCTCGTGCTCCATCGACTCGTGGCAAACCTTGCACCAATCGACCGGGTGGTAGAAGGCATAGACGATGAACCAGTTCGTCGAGGTCTCCACCACCGAGTAGTAGACGGTTGCGAACCAGCGCCCGTAGGCGAGGTTCTCCCAGTTGTTGGCCGTCTTCCAACCGTCGGGGTCGCTGAGCGACACTCCGGGGTCGAAGTTAACCGGTGTGATGTAGTCGGCGATGGTGAAGAAGGCGTCTACATCCTGGTAGTGGACCGGGGCCCAGTACGAAGCAATCTCGGACTGCGTGGCGGCGGCCTGCGCCGGTGCCGGCGTTGCGATCATTGCGGCAATAAAACTTACGAGGGCGACCAGGATGGTCGCGCGACGACGAAGAATCAGACTCATGACTTGCCCCCCGATGCTGAAGCGCACCGGTGGGTGCGCTGGTCCCGATGAAACTCAGTTCTCTATCGGCAGGGAACTCGCCCATATTTAGGGAAACTTTCAGATCGGCCGGGAAGCCCGGAACAAGACCCTTTTAACCTTGAAAAGCTCGGCCATGCGGAGTACTCTGCTTTCCACAGTAGTCTCCAAACGGGAAGAGAGGGTTCATGGACGTAAGTCAGCTCCTCAAGGGGGTCCTCGACGTCGCCGTCCTGGCGGTCGTCAAAGAAGAAGACGGGTACGGGTACGACGTTCTCCGGCGCCTTAGGGCGGCCGGGTTCGAGGAGATCGGTGACGCCTCGGTCTACGGCACACTGCGCCGCCTGTACCTGAACGGCTCCCTCACTTCCTACGTGGTCCCCAGCGACGAGGGGCCGCACCGCAAGTACTACGCCATCAACGACGCCGGCCGGACCGTGCTCGAGGAGTCCATCAAGACGTGGCGTGGCTTTGCCGACTCCATCGATCAGGTTCTCAAGCCCACCAGGGAGGTGGCTGCATGACCACTAAGACCACCACCGCAGAATCCGAGGCCTTCCTCGCCGCCGTCAAGGAGCAGCTGAGCGACCTCCCCGAGGAGGAGCGCACCGACCTGTTGGAGGATCTGGCCCAGCACCTGGCCGACATCACCGCCGACCGGGCCGAAGACGGCCCGTCCCTCATCACTCTGCTCGGAGCACCGGAAAAGTACGCCGCCGACCTACGCGCCGCTGCGGACCTGCCTCCCCGCACCGCTCCCGTGGTCACCAAGGAGTCCTTCGGTGCCCGGCTCGGCCGATCGTTTCCGGTCCGGCTGTCCCAGAAGTTGTGGCGCAAGCCGTACGTCACACCGGTGCGGGAGTTCGTGCCGCAGTTGCGGCCGGCGTGGTGGGTCCTGCGGGGCTACCTGGTTATAGCGCTGCCGGCGCTGGCAGCGCCCAACTCTACCGACGACTTCCCGGTCCCCGCCGTCGGCGGCAGCAACTTTCTCGGTTTCCTGTTCGTTGTGGGGGCGATCGTCGCCTCGGTGTGGCTCGGCATGCACCCGGGAGGCAAGTGGCGCCGCCGACTGGTGATCGCCGGTAATGCCTTTCTGGTGATGTTCGCTCTCGGCGTGGTGAGCTCGGTTGACTACCGCATGACCGGCGAGCCTCAGTTCGTAAGCTCCTCGGGCGTGCCCAGTCAGGTTTACCAGTTGAGCTCACCGAGTGGGCCGGTGACCAACATCTACCCCTACGCCTCGGACGGGACGCCTCTTAAGGGAGTGCTCCTCTACGACCAGGACGGCCGGCCGCTTCGCACGGAGATGCAGCTTTGGTGGGCCGACCGCTGTGAGCGTGCGGTCAGCTACCCACGTGCCGCAGACGGAGTCGGTGTCGAGCACTCCTACCCCAAGACCTACCTGCTGACCGGGGCCAACGGCGCCTTGTCCTGCAACACCGACGGGTACACGCCGCAGGTTCCGATTCCGACTTTCCCAGCGACAGCGGAGGATCCTTCCGGAACAGCTCCTCCGGCGCCACCGGTACCTCCGGCTCCGGCCGTGCCTCCCGCTCCACCGGTTCCCTAACAACCATCA
>DASTUJ010000142.1 GCA_035759705.1 Actinomycetota bacterium
GAGGGTGAGCCTTCCCTGATCGTCCGGATGCTTGTCGGAGGACTGGCGTATGCGGTTCCGATGTTCATCCTCGGCGTGGTCGCCCCGGGCAGCATGGGCATGGGCGACGTGAAGCTGGCTGCCTACCTGGGGGCCCACCTGGCCTGGCTGTCGTACAGCCACATCATGGTGGGAGCATTTCTTGGGTTTTTGATCGGCGCGGTGCTCGGCCTGCTGCTGATTGCAGTGCGAAAGAAGGGGCGGAAGGACACCCTGCCGTTCGGCCCCTCGATGGCCATAGGGGCCTTCCTGGTCCTGTTCGTAGGGTCTCTGTCGCAGGTATTGAGTCCCTAAATTGGCTTACCGTGTTACGACATTTCTGGTCGGTTACGCCGACCTGGCCCGATGTCAGGGACTGTGAATGCCCGGCCGGCACGTCTACGCCGATCTAGTAGGGGCTGGGGGCTGCTTTCCCACGCTTCGTACCGTGCATCGAGGTTGGGGAGAACGGCCTCAAAGATGAGGAACTTGCTCCGGAGGAGTTCACTCCCGGGTGGGCTGTCGGCGATTCTTCAACGCTTTCGCTAGCGGCCGTTTGACCCGCCGGCCGAAGTGTCAGTCCACGTTGGAAATGCCTGCCAATCCAAAGGGTAGTCTAACAAGAACTGGTTGCAACAATGGGGAGACGGTGTGCCAAGCATTAAGAGTCCCAGAATCGCAATTCTAAGCATTAGCCTGGTCACCTTGGTCGTAGCAATCACCCTGCTCCTAACGACAACAGGTTTCGGGCAGCAAGATGCGAAGTTCTCAATGAAATCTGCAGACCGGATGAGCGATGTGGTTCGTACCCCGCAAGGCAATTTCCTTGTGCTCAATGCCGAGGGGTCCCGGGTCGAGGTCAAAAGGCTGGACGCGAGCAATGGGAATCAGGTCACCGAAGGAGGCTTCTCCGCCGCCGGAACCGTCGACTATTTGAAGCTCGCTACCCAGACCACTGCCGGACCCGAGGGTAGGACCATGGGAATCGCGGTTTCATGTCCCGGCGGATTCGTCGGCAGCGCGGATGATGGACAGTCGGAGGAATCCGAGTTTCGCATCTGTCCCGAGGACCCGGTTTGGGAGTCGTTCGAGATCGACGGCAACGGTGATCTCATTGGCGAGCCACAAATCGTGCCGGAGGGAGCTAGCGGCTTCTTGCACGCCTCCGAGTCCTCCTTCGTGATCGGAAGCGGGTTGTTGCTGAAGGACGGCGAATGGCAGCCCATCAATTCTGGCCTTCCCGGCCGCACCGGGGATCCGTGGGTATCGTGTGCCACCAATCGAGAGTTGTATGCACTGTACGGGGACCCGGGTCCCCGTAGTACGACGGGGTCGGAGAGCGCCTTTCCAAATCCAGATCCCAACTACGGCCTGTTCCGTTACGAGTTGGATGGATCGCTTGATAACCAGTGGACCGAAGTACCTATCCTCGGCCTTCGGGATGCGACGATGGCGTTAGTCGCCTGCAGCAGCGATGCGGCAATCGTCCAGGCTGACAGGACATTCGTGTCCAGCAAGTCGCCGGACAAAGTAATTGAATTACCCGGGAAAGCGTCGAGCTTGCTGCTCAACATTCCCTCGAAGCTGCCGGTTATCACCTACCTCATCCCGCCGCCGCCAGGCGAGTCCAGAGGTACGAGGCGTTGCGCAATCATCGAGCCGGATCGACAAGTTATCACGGAAAACAGAGACAATTGTTATGGAGTCCCCTGGCGCTCAGGTGATGACGAGTACATCAGCGTGGTGGAGGTCGGTCGAGGCGACATCGAATTGCGGGAATGGTGAGTCGCATTCGGAGTGTGCTAGTTCTGAGCACGATGCTGGCGACCAGTATCGTGGCCTTTCAGTCAGTTTCAACGGCCCAAACGCATCCAAGGCAAATTGCAGTCCAACACAATCTGTGGGGGGCAAGGGGAGGAACGGCTCTGAACCTTTCGATAGGCCAAGAAACAGTCGACCGCCTTGAGGAGCGTATGAGCGAGGTTTACCTTGTTTCCCTCAACGAGGTCTGTTATTGGCAATGGCTCCAGGTTCAGTCGTTGCTAACCCAGGCGCTCGGCTACGTTCCAATGGCTCATTGGGCCATAGGGACGCCAACTGACCGTTGCGCTGCTGGCGGCGGGAACGGGAATGACCAGTCGGAGACCGTCGCTCCTGAATTCCAGACAAATAAACGATTTACGGGAGCGTGATCATCGGGCTGGTCCCTCAATCCGGGCCATGGCCCACAGGGGCTTCGGCGCTCTACAAGAGGAACCCCCCCTATCCACCCCCGCCAAACCAAGTGAAGGTAACTGAGCACCGGGGCCTCGCTTGTCTTTACGGCTTAAGGCCACCCTACCAACCAAGTCAGAACGTGACAGCTTGCACGACACATCTAGCAACCGACGATGGCGATACCAGGGCTCAGCTTGCTGAACTGATGAATGGAGCGGCACCGACGGTGTTGGCCAACACTCCGTTCTTCATAATGGGTGACCTGAATATCTATGGGCTACCGCCAGGAGCGACTCAGGATGGACCAAATGAGAGCTACATACTCAGAGATTGGTTTTACCCCCTGTTTAAAGAAGGTGACAGGTCTTACGGATCTGGATCCAAACGATCAACTTCCGAGTATGGAGCCATAGACTATGTCTTCAGGAGGGTGCCAAATTTGTTTAGCGACGGCCCCGTCATCCTGGACGTGCCAAACACAGACCACCACTGGTTCGAAACCTACGTCTGGCCCGCGTACTGATTGAACAGACCTCATCCACGAGGACAAGGCCACCGGGGGGCGACCGGCTGGTACTCCCACGACAACAGGCAGCCGAACCGGGCTCAGTAGGTCCAAGCCCTTGCTCGGCCAACTCAGATGGGCTCGAGCGCAGCATCCGTCTTGGAGCGCAATCCGCTGTCACGACCTGCCGGCGACCAAAATCCATGTCGGCCCTAACCCAGACCTATCCGGGCGATTTTACTCCTTCCCGGGCGCACTCGGAAATCTGAAGTAGGCTAAATTCATGTTCAGATACCTCACGGCAGGCGAGTCCCACGGCCCAGCGCTCAGCGTCATCGTCGACGGAATGCCTTCCGGCGTGCCCATCGAGACCAAGTTCATTGCCGATGAGCTGGCCCGCCGTCGCCTCGGGTTCGGGCGCGGCCCACGCATGAAGATCGAGCAGGACAACCTCGAGCTGCTCTCCGGTGTTCGCTTCGGCCTCAGCCTCGCCAGTCCCATCTCCCTGGTCATCCGCAACTCCGAGTGGTCCAAGTGGGAGCGGGTTATGTCCCCCGAAGGCCACCAGGCCGGCAACGTCCTGACCGAGCCGCGCCCCGGCCACGCCGACCTGGTCGGCATGCAGAAGTACGGCTTTGAGGACGCCCGCAACGTCCTGGAGCGCTCCAGCGCCCGGGAGACCGCCGCCCGCGTCGGAGCCGGCGCCCTCGCCAAGCTCTTCCTT
>DASTUJ010000143.1 GCA_035759705.1 Actinomycetota bacterium
TCCATGGCCCGTTCCGAGTGGCCCAGGGTCAATGCCACCTGGCTCCGGAACCACAAGACGTGGGCCTCTAACTCTCGGGCGCCCACCAGACGGGACAGCTCGAGTGCCTCGTCCAGATCGGCCAGGCCGTCTTCAGGCCGGTTCATCCACGCCAGCACCAACCCCCGGCCTGATCTGGGATTGGCCACGCGGAGGATTTCCCCGGCATCCTCGAGGATCCTTGCGACCCGGTCCAGAAGCTTCTCCGCCTCCCAGAACCTGCCGTCCAGGAACGCGGCGAAGGCCCGGCTTTCGAGCACCCTTGCCACTCCGGCCGAGTTGCCGGATTGCTGGAAGAGAGACAGCGCCTCGTCCTCACGCTTTACCAAGCTTTCCGGGCGTCCGAGGTTCAGGTCGAAATTGGCGGCATTGAGAAGAGCCTCGGCTCGGGCGGCCGGGTCGTCACCCGCCTCAAGGAGAGCCAGCTCGGCTAGCTCAAGAGCATGAACGTAGTCCTCGGCCCCAGAGGTCAACATGGCCAGCCGGGTAAGCGTTATTGCGCGCTGGGGGCCAGGCGGCCTGGCTCGGATTGCTTCCCTCAGGTCATTTCTGGCCTCCTCGAGCGCGCCCTTTCTGAACCTGGCCTCAGCTCGAACCTCCAGCAGCGCAGCCAGCGTATCGCCGGCGGGTTGGGCCCGCAGGCCCCGGTTTGCCGTGGCCTCCGCCTCGTCGTTTGCGAAGCGGTCCAAACTTTGCCGGGACCCCTGAGCGAACCTCTCGGCCGCTGCCATAAGGTCTCCGGCGCCCAGGAGATGCCGGGCTAGCTCAACGGGATCGGCGGAGTCCGAGTCCAGGCCGATGGCAAGCATTGCGTGCAGCCGGGCCCTCCCAGAAGCGCCGAGCACGTCGGACATCGCATCTGCGATCAGGTCGTGGCTCACCTCCCAGCCGGTTTCGCCGGGACGGGCCAGTCCCGCCTCCCACAACCGGTCGAGGGACTCCAGAACCTCGGGCTGGGGCGCGTCTAGGACACCCCCGATCAGGCGCGGGGGCGCTTCCCGCCTAAGCAGGGCCAGAACTGCGAGCGCCGATCTGGGGCCCGGGGGAAGGGCGCGGATTCGTTCACCCAGCCACTGTCGCCGGCCGTGGCGGACAACCTCCTCCGCCCGCGCCCGTGCCTCTCCGATCGAAATGACCCACCTGCCTTCAGTGGATCGGTCGACGATTCCCTGCTGGATCAGCGATCGAAGTACCTGGTCAACGGCGAACGGCGCTCCGCCCGTTGCTTCCTGGAGCAACACTGCCAGCTCATGGTCTACGAGCCGGCATAAAACGTCCACGGAAAGACCCTCCACGAAAATTCGAACCGGCGGCGGCTCGAGCTGGTCCAGAAACTCGCGAATCGCTTCCGTGGGCGAAGGATCGGCCGTCCTGAAGGCCACTACCAGGCTCAGTTCGGCTACCCTCCGCGAAATCAGCCCCAACAGACTCATCGAGGTGGGATCGGCCCAGTGGAGGTCGTCAACGACGAACAGAGCCCCCTCAGATGCTGCCGCCTGGAAAAGACCGAGGGCGCCCTGCAACGCCAGGGCGCGCCGGCTCTCGGCATTTGCCGCGCTATCGGGGGTCGATATCAGGTTTCCGAGCTCGGGAACTATGTCGACCAGGGCGGCGGCAGCCCTCCCAGGCACCGTTGCAGCGCAATCCGGGAAGCGGTCGAGCAGGTTCCTCATCAGGGCCGCCGCCACCGACCAGGGGTCCTCCCGTTCTGCCGGGAAGGCCCGGGCCGCTATAACCGGCCTGACCATCCGGACGATTCCCTCCTGCAGCAGTCGGGACTTACCGGATCCCGCCGGACCCATAACTGCAACCACCCCGCTGCGCCCTCCGGTGAAGGACCCGACGAGCAGCTGCAGCGCCGCTTCCCGGCCCACGAACGGCAACTGTGCTGGGATGCCGGAATCGCTTCCGCGCTCGGCCTGAACCGCGAGGGAGTCTAGGTTTAGCAGGCACATCTCCAGCTCGCTGGCGGCAGGAGACAGGCCGAGACCCAACTCCTCCGTCGTGCGGCTACGGAAATCGTCAATCGTCCTCAGGGCGCCCGCAACGTCGCCGGAAGCTGCCTGTGCCCTGGCGAGGAGGAGGTGGCTGTTCTCCCTCAAAGGTTCACGGCGGGCGGCCAGCAAGGCGAATCTGACTGCAGCGGCCGCATCGCCTTTGGCCAGAGACGCCGAGCAGGCCGCTTCGAGAGCCTCCAGGTACGCTCCGGCCAGCCGTTCACGATACTCCCGGGCCCAGTCTTCGTAGGTCTCCTCGGAAAGCGGTTCACCTCGCCAGAGGTCGATCGCCTCTTCGAGGTACGCGGCGGCCTCCCGGCAGCGGCCGCACCCCAGCTCCCTTGAGCCCATGAGAAGACGCTGCACGAACAGTTCGGCGTCAACTCGGCATGAATCCGACTTCGCAAATGAGTACCCCGCCGGACCGGTGAGGATCAGCGACCGTTCCCCCAGCAAAACCCTCGCTCGGCTTACGAGAACCTTGATGTTGGCAGCCGGGTCCGATGGCGGGTCGTGGGGCCAGAGAGCTTCCACCAGCTGGTCGCGAGGGACGAAGTTTCCCCGCCGAGTCAGCAGCACCTCCAGGAGCGTCCGTACCAGACGCCCCGGAGGCGGAAGCTCGACTCCGTCCCGTTCGATGCGAAATCGTCCCAGCAGTCCGATATCCACAAGTGCTCCCGCCACTTGTTACGCCTACATTGCAACCCCGCCGCTACCCGGACGCAACCATTAATTTCTAGATTTTTCACTTGAGACGTGTGATGAAGCGAAGGAAGGCAAAATGAAGCCGTCTGCATCGGACTGTTCGAGCGTTGTACGCAAGTACGTAGAAGCCTGGAACGACCACGACCCCCCGGGGATAGTCGCCACCTTTGCCGCCGGCGGCACCTACGTGGATTCCTCCCTGGACGAACCCCTGACCGGCGATGCGATCGGGGATTACGCATCGGAGGTGATCCGCATGTTCCCCGGCGTACGGTTCCGCATCGTGACCATGTTCTCCTCCGGCCGCACCGTGGCCGTGGAGTGGCGTATGGAGGACACAACTCCGGGGAGCCCGCTGTCGTTGCCGGGCTGCGACATCATCACGGTGGGATCGTCGGGTATCGAGTCTGTCCGCGGGCACTTCGACAGGTACGTCGGCTACCGACAGCTGGGGTTTCAGGTAGAGGTGATGCCGGGGTCGGAGGAGAAGTCCAAGTGGGGCATTGCTCGTTACGCCGTGGGGGCACGCGAAAAAGCGCCCGGAGCGGTGGCGATCACCATGGCTTGCGTCCGCAACCAAGCTGAACGGGAGGAGGTCGAAGCCCGCTCGACGGATATCGCCGACGCGATGGTGAAGATGCCGGGATTCATCAGCTTCGTCGGCGTGGCGGCCGACGACCGGCTGATCACTCTCACCCAGTGGGAGTCGGCAGAGGCCATCCGGCAACTGACGGAGCACCCACTCCACCGCGAGGCTGTCCGCAGGATGTACCAGGACAACCTCGCCGAAAAGGGGCTGGTGAGCACATGGCTGCCGGTTCACGTCATGGAGATCGTTCGCTGCCCGGACTGCGAGGCGATCGTCGGCGACTCCGGTTGCCCGAACGGCCACGCTGCAGCGACACTGGGTGCGGTTGGTTTATGAAATCTTGACTTCGGCTCCGTCACCCGATGGGTCAATCAAGCTCAGGCTGATCCGTCTGCACCTGCTCCGGCTGCGGCGCCGGGCCCCCGATCCGGTCGGAGCGGGACAGCCTTTCCGGCCGTTCGATCAGCTGGCCCTTGCGGATGAAACGACGGCGCAGCTCCGGGTCCTGCAGCTTGTAGGCCCGGGCCATGTAGATCAGCAGGGCCAGGCCCAGCGCTTCCCGGGCCAGCTCCCACGGGTGGTCGAGTGGCCGGGTGAGCACCTCCAGCCAGTAGTTCTCCTTCGGGTCGGCCGGGAACTTCGAGCCGAACAGGGGCCAGAACCAGGTGATCGGCTCGTTCCACATCGCGTCCAGAACCTGGTGGATCAGCATGCAGATCGGCAGGATGAACCAGCGGCGGGCGGTCGCCCCGCGCAGCACCAGCTGGATCGCCAGGAGCGCCGCAGTTGCCACCAGCAGAGTGTGGCCGTAGAGCCTGCCGCTCTCGAACTTGTCTGCGAAAAAGATGCGGCCGATCGGTTTGTCGATGAGATCGGAGATCACCGCCCCCAGAAGGACCACGCGGTAGTCGATCCGCCGAGCACCGAGCGCGAAGAAGACGATCGCGCAGGTCATGCCGAGGTGCCAGAAAAGCACTCCTAGAACAGCTCCGGCTGCGACCGGTCGGGTTCGGGCGGCGCCGGGTCGCCGGCGGCGGCCTGCTCGTCCATCCCCTTGTTGCTCAGCCGGTCGGCCTGCCTGTTCCTGGCGCGGGGCACGGCCTGGAAGGTGATTCGATCGAACTGCTGGGCCAGCTTGCGGGCTCTGGCATGGAGGGGCCGGAGGCCGGGAGACTTCACCTTGTAGCCGCCCTTCATCTGCTCGATCACGAGCGTGGAGTCCATGAAGACCTCCAGCTCGGCAGCCCCGTGCTGCCGGGCGGCCTGCAGTCCGGCGATGAGTCCTTCGTACTCGGCGACGTTGTTCGTGGTCCAGCCGATCCCCCGGCCGATCTCTTCGAGAATTTCGCCTTCGGGCGACTGGAGGACCACGCCGATTCCCGCAGGGCCGGGGTTTCCCCGCGCGCCGCCGTCGGTGTGAAGCGTGTAGGTCTTGGACATGCGCTTTCCGGTGCTAGTCGACGACTACGAGGATACGTCCGCACTCGTCGCACCGGCTGATGCCCTGGTTGGCACGAACCCGCGACACCTCCTGGGCGGGAAGCTGCATGTGGCAGCCGAGGCACATGTGGCCCTGCAGGGCGGCCGCGCCGACCCCGTGCTTGGACCGCCGAAGGTCGTCGTAGAAGGCGAGTAGCTCGGGGTCGATCCGGGGGACCCAACCTTCCTTACGCTCCTTGACCTTAGCCAGCTCCTCGCCTACCTGGCCACCGGCGGCGTCCCGCTTTCCGATGGCTTCCGCAACCTGGTGCCGGAGCTTCTCCAGCTCGTCGGTGAGGATCTTGAGCTCCTTCTCGATGGTCTCCCGCTCCTCCATGACCTCCAGGTCCTCGTCCTCGAACCGGATGCGGCGGCGCTTGAGCGACTCGATCTCGGCCCCTATTGACGAGAGCTCCCTGGGGTTGGCGACGTCGCCGGAGTTGATCCGGGCCTCCTCGTGGGCGATTTTCAGCCCGACGTTCTCCACCTCGGTGTCCAGCTTGCGCTGGCGGGCGATGACCTCGTCCAGCGACGCCTCCAGCTCGCCGGTCTGGGACTCGAGAGTGCGCTGGCGCTCCTCGAGGGCGTCCAGCTCTGCCTGCTCGGGGAGGTTGTGGAGCTTGGAGGTCAGCCGGTCGATGGCCGAGTCGATCTTTTGGAGCTCCAGGAGCTCGACCAACGATTCTCTTGACGCCTCTACCATTAGCTGAGTCTATCCAGGTCCAGCTCACCGGAGGCAATCCGGCAAAGCGTCTCGACGTAGAAGGCGTGCTCCCGCTCCAGCACCCGGGCCGCCAGGGTCTCTACGTCGTCCCCTTCGACCACCTTCACCTCGCACTGGGCGACGATCGGCCCCCGGTCGTACTCCTGGTCCACGAGATGGACGGTTATGCCGGTCACCAGGTCGCCGGCGGCCAGCACTGCCTCGTGCACCCGGGGACCGTACATGCCGACCCCGCCGAACTTCGGCAGCAGGGCCGGGTGGATGTTGACGATCCGGCCGGGAAAGCTGTCGATGGTCTGCGGTCCGACCTTCTTCATGTAACCCGCGAGGACGACCAGCTCGACGCCCGCGTCCGACAAAACTTTGGCGATCTGTGCATCCAGCTCGGTGAACTCCGGGTGGGTCACCCCGCTCAAGTGGTGGAACGGGATGCCCTCGGTTGCCGCCCGGGCGGCCGCCTGGGAGCCGGCGTTGTTGCTGATGACCACCACGACCTCGGCCGGAAGGACGCCCCGCCTGGTGGCGTCGATGATCGCCTGCATGTTGGACCCCCCGTGGGAGGCAAGGACACCGAGCCTCATGGACGCGAAAAGGCCGGGATGGATGACATCCCGGCCAGATTATTCGCTTGCTTCAAATGGTGCTTAAGCCCCGACCTTCTCCAGCTCCTCGGAGTACTTGCCGTAGGTGGCGGCGGAGTTGGCACGAGCCCGCAGCAGCGCCGCGGCCTGGCCTGCGGCCACGTTGTCCGACTTGCCGGCCCACGTCTCCATGGCTGCGGTCTGCAGCGCACGTCCGTAGGAGTAGGTCAGCGGCCACGGGGCGCCGCCGATCTTGTTGAGCTCGTTCAGGTGGGCCGATGCCTCCTGGTCGCTCTGGCCGCCGGAGAGGAAGGCGATGCCGGCCACTGCGGCCGGGACGTTCTTCTTCAGGACCTCGAGGGTCAGCTCTGCGACCTGCTGCACGCTGGCCTTCTGGCCCGACTTCTTGCCGGGGACGATCATGTTGGGCTTGAGGACCATGCCCTCGAACTTCACGCCGGCCCGGTAGAGGGCGCCGAACACCACGTGCAGGGTCTCGTCGGTCACCTCGTAGCAGCGCTCGATGGTGTTGTCGGCGTCCATCAGGACCTCGGGTTCGATGATCGGCACGATGCCGGCTTCCTGGCACAGGGCGCCGTAGCGGGCCAGGGCGTGGGCGTTGGCCGAGATGCAGTACCTGGAGGGGATGCCGTCGCCGATGGTGATCACCGCACGCCACTTGGCGAAGCGGGCGCCCAGGTCGTAGTACTCGGCCAGGCGCTCCCGCAGGCCGTCGAGGCCCTCGGTGATCTTCTCGCCCGGGTGGCCGGCCAGATCCTTGGCGCCGGTGTCGACCTTGATGCCGGGGATGATGTTCAGCTTCTTCAGGTACTCGGGAAAAGTCGTGCCGTCGCTGGCGCTCTGGCGGATGGTCTCGTCGTACAGGATCACGCCGCTGACGTACTCCTGGATCCCGGCTGCGGAGAAGAACATCTCACGGTAGGACCGGCGGTTCTCCTCGGTGGACTCGATGCCCAGGGCCGCGAACCGCTTGCCGATGGTGGGTGAGCTCTCGTCTGCGGCAAGGATGCCTTTGCCGGGGGCCACCATGGCGGTGGCGATTGCGTTCAATTCCTTCGTCTTGTCATCCATTACAGTCGCTCCTCAAAGCTCGTCCAACTCCGGGATATGTGGCGGGGCGCGAAAGCGAAACCCGCCTCCGGCTGTGTGTTTCGCAATGATATCCGTAAGGTGCCGGACGAGCCAACGGAGGGATTAGTTGTCGATCGTCACCCGGATGTTGCCCTCACGTTTGGTAAGCGCAAAGGCGGTCTGGTCCCCGTGCCGGGTGAACTCCATGCTCACCTTCGACCCGCCAACCGTCAGGTTGTCCACGTCCACCCGGTTCAGCCACGGCGGCAGCTTCGGCTGGTTGACGGTGAGGGCTCCGGCCGGCGCCTGGGCCGAGATCCCGAGGAAGGTCTGCGTCAGCATCAACGGGACCGCAGCCGCCCACGCCTGCGGGCTGCACGCCACCGGGTAGTCGACCGGCGGGAGGCCGGAGCGCCGGTCGAAACCGCAGTACAGCTCGTCCAGGCGCAGGTCCGAGAAGACCGCTGCGTCGAACATCGCGGTGGCGATCCGCTCGGTGGCGTCCACCAGGCCGTAGCGCTTGAGGCCGGCGGCCACGATCACGTTGTCGTGCGGCCACACCGAGCCGACGTGGTACCCCATCGGGTTGTAGGCCGGGTTCTTCTTGGACAGAGTCCTCACGCCCCACCCCGAGAACATGTCCCGGGCCATCAGGCGCTCCCCCACCGCCGCCGCCCGGCGGGGGTCGACGATCCCGCAGTACAGCGCGTGCCCGACGTTGGAGGCGACCCCCTCCACCTGCCGCTTCTTGCCGTCCAGCGCCAGGGCGAAGGTGCCCTCCTCGGGCATCCAGAACGCGGCGTCGAACGCCTGCTTCAACTGTCCGGCCTCCTGGCGCAGCCGCTCCGCGATGCCGGCGGCGCCGAGGGCGGCGTACACCTCGGCGATCCGCAGCTTCGCCAGGTAGACGTACCCCTGGACCTCGACCAGGGCGATCGACCCCTGGGCCAGCGACCCGTCGGCGTGGACGATGCAGTCCTCCGAGTCCTTCCACCCCTGGTTGCGAAGGCCGGCGTGGCCGCGCTGCTCGTACTCGACGAACCCGTCGCCGTCCCGGTCCCCGTAGTCCCGCATCCAGCGCAGGGCAGCGTCGAAGTTGGGGCGAAGCTGCTTCATCAGGGCGATGTCGCCGGTCCAGCGGAAGTAGGCGCCGGCCAGCATGAGAAATAGCGGCGTGGCGTCGACGGTGCCGTAGTACGGCGTGTGGGGAATCAGGCCGGCCCCCGCCAGCTCGCCCTGCCGCAGCTCGTGGGGGATCTTGCCCGGCTCGGCGTCCCGCCACGGGTCGTCCTCAGTCGCCTGCCAGCCGGCCATGACCTTCAGGCATCCGACGGCCGTGGCCGGGTTCCAGACCATCGCCTCCAGGCTGGTGAGAAGGGAGTCCCGGCCGAAAGGAGCCACGTACCAGGGGATGCCGGCAGCGAACAGCGCCGACCCGGCGATCGGAGTCTCCAGCGCCTTCAGGTCCCGGATCGCCGACTCGACGAAACCGTTGAAGTGCTCGTTGTCGCTGGAGATGGCGGCCCCCGATGCGTGCCAGTCCCGGTAGGCAGCCTCCACCCGCTTTTCGGCAGCCTCCAGACCGGCCGCGGGTCGGGTCGACCCACCGATCGACGGCTCTACCGTTACCTCGATGCTCGTCTTCTCTGCGGGTGCCAGTTTGAAGTCCCACGACACAACGGCTACGTCGCCTTTGACGGTCAGCTCGGTCGGCGCCGGGTCAAACGCGACCAGGGTCTCCCGGAAAACCTCGTCCTCGCCGACGTATCCGAACCTCAGTCCCGGTCTGCCCACTTTGGGGGCCAGGGCCTGCCCCCGCTTCCTTCGTTTGAGGACACCCCGGACCTCGAACGTGTCGGCGTAGTCGGCGGCCAGGGACAGCTGCAGGGTCGAGCCCACAGCAGAGGTGCTGTAGTTCCGGAGCGAGATTCGCTCGTACAGGCGGTCGGCGAGCAGGCGAAAACGCTGGATGGAAAGGGTCTGCTGGGGCACCTTCACGACCTTGCCTTCGGTGAGGCTCGGGTTGGTCGAATCGATCACCATGGCGTACGCGAGGTCGGCATTGGAGCTCAACAGAACCGGGCTCTTGCCCCCCAACAAAAGCCTGAATTCCGAAAGGAAGCGTGTATCCTCGGTGTATAGACCCTCACCGGAAACCAAGCCGGGGAGGATGTCACCGCTTGGTCGTGAACAAAGGAAAAGTGCACCTTCCTTGATCACCAACAAGTCCTGGCGGGCCTCTGCAGATACGCCTGGAGCACTGCGGAGGCGAAGCGGGCCTGCACGCCCCAACACGTCGAACTCCTCCCCTCCCGGACTTTTGGTCGTGGAGGGAGCGGGTTCCGGGTTGGGATCGACTGGCTGGTCCATAAGGTCCTCGAATCTAGGGGGCTTTGAAAAACCAAAAACATAAAAGCAGGAGTTCAGATATGCCTATTTCCCCTTCACCATCCTTACGCATAGCGATCGTCGCACCGCCGTGGTTCGAGATTCCCCCGAACGCATACGGAGGCATTGAATGGATCTGCGCGTGGCTCGCCGAGGGGCTTATGGCGCGGGGACATGACGTGACTTTGATCGCGGCAGGTAGGAATCGTACCAGCGCCCGCTTTCTCCAGACCTTCCCCGAGTGCCCCAGCGAGCGCCTGGGCGACGGCCTTCCCGACGTGATCCACACCGCGATGGCCGAAACCCTGCTCCAGGACGTCGAGGTCGACCTGGTGCACGACCACACTCTCTGCGGCCCGCTGCAGGCCGGCCGGAGGGCGGTCCCCACCTTCGTGACCGCCCACGGCCCCCTGGCAGGAGACATCGGCGACTACTACCGGGCCCTGGGCAACGCGGTGAACCTCGTGTCGATCTCCGAGTCGCAGCGCTCCGAGGCGCCGGCGCTGAACTGGGCCGCCACGGTCCACAACGGCATCCCCGTCGCCGAGTACCCCTTCCGCAAGGACAAGGACGACTACCTGCTCTTCCTCGGCCGCATGAGCCCGGACAAGGGCGCCCACCTGGCGATCGACGCCGCCCGGGCGGCCGGCCGGCCGCTGGTGATCGCCGGCAAATGCAACGAGCCGCCCGAGAAGGCCTACTTCGAGG
>DASTUJ010000144.1 GCA_035759705.1 Actinomycetota bacterium
GCAGTCGCACAGAGCTCAAAGGATACAGTGGGCGGATGGTTTGCACCTCTTGTCTTTCTGGACTGGACTCTCTGACAGCGTAGAGCAGTTCCGGCCACCTGAGAGTCGGCCTCAGGTGGGTTCCAGCAGGCCTTCGTAGACGGACCTCCTGGGAACCCCCACGGCAGAGGCCGCTTGCGCAGCCGCCCTCGACTTGGTCATCCCCTCCTCGACGAGCCGTCGGGCCATCAAAATTGCGTCCGAGAGGCTCGCCGAGGAGGTCGAAGCCCCGTCTAGAATAAGCACCACCTCGCCCTTCAAGTCCTCCTCCAGCGCGGCCAGCACCTCGTCGATGCTGCCCCTGACGACCTGCTCGTGAACCTTCGTCAGCTCCCGGGCCATCGCCATGCGGCGGTCGCCCAAAACCTCACGCATCGCCTCCAGCGTCGGCCTTACCCGTCCTGGGGCCTCGAAGAAGACCATGGTTCGTTCCTCGCCGGCGAGTCCCTGCAGCCGGGTTCGCTTCTCCCCTGAAGGCTTGGGGAGAAAGCCTTCGAAGGCAAAACGTGCGGTGGGAAGGCCGGACAGGACCAGGGCGCTCAGCACCGCCGACGGGCCGGGTATCACCTCCATCGGCAGCCCCTCCGTGATGCACGCCTGGACCAGCAGGTAACCCGGGTCCGAGATTCCCGGCATCCCGCCGTCGCTCACCAGCGCCAGCCGGGTGCCCTGGCGGATCTTCTGCACCAGGTAGTCGGTCTGCTTGTGCTCGTTTCCCTGGTGGTAAGCCGTCATCTGAGCCCGGATGCCGTGGGCGGTGAGCAGCTTTCGGGTCCGCCGGGTGTCCTCGGCGGCGATCAGGTCCACCTCCTGGAGGACTCTCAGCAGCCGGTGCGAGACATCCTCGAGGTTGCCGATGGGGGTGGCGCAAACGTACAGGTGGCCGGTCACGGTTGGAACACCAGCCTGGTGCCCTTCCGGATGCCGAGCCTCTCGGCCTCTCCGGCGTCCATCTCCAGTACCCACCTGGCGGCCACCACGAACCGTCCGATCCTTCCCGGGTGCTGGGTCCTCAGCCGGATCACCTCTCCCTTGCGGTTGATGTGGATCACGTCGATGGGAAACACCATCCCGATCGTGTGGATCTGCTTGGCCCGAAGCAGGAACCCCCGTCCCCGGCCCACCTCCACGCGGCCCAGCAGCCCGCGGGCGTGCCCGAAGAGCCCTACCGGCTTGAAGACCTCCACGGCGATGCGCGGATTATCCGGGTCGGTCAGATACAAGAATTCCTCCTTGAGGATGGTGCAAGCGTCCATATACTGACCCAATTCCCTTTCCGCAGGAGAATTCGAATCGATTCGATCTCATCACCCCCAGCTCAAGGATCAGACCACCTGGAGCCCGGTTTCGACGAGGTGGCGCCCTCGGATCGGCGGGATCGTCCGGCGCGACTCGAGTGGTGGGAAAGGCGGTTTGTGCTGCCCCTGCTCCTGCTGTTTGCGGCGGTCATCCGGTTCGTTCGGCTTGCCGTACCCAAAGAGCTCGTTTTCGACGAGACCTACTACGCCAAGGACGCCTGCATCTACCTTTCTTACCTGCCGGAAGAATGCGGGTTGACGGGGACCTCGGAGCAGAGCTACGTCCACCCCCCGCTGGGCAAATGGCTGATCGCCGGCGGCATAAAGCTGTTCGGCAACAACTCGTTCGGCTGGCGGATCAGCGCTCTGGTCTTTGGAGTCGGCCTTGTTCTGCTCGTCTACCTCCTGGCCGGCAGGCTTTTTCGTAACCGCTGGATCTCTCTGGTCTCGGCCTTGCTGGTGGCCACCGACTTTCTACTGTTCGTGCAGAGCCGGATAGCGATGCTGGACATCTTCCTGGCCTTCTTCATCGTCCTCGGCTTTCTGTTCCTGGCCATGGACCGGGAAGCGGTGCTGTCGATCCGCGAGCATCTTTCGTCGGGGAACGATGGGCCGCCGCCGGCGCGCCGGCTGCTGAGCCGCGTTGCGTCGGGTTTTGCCTTCGGGCTCGCGCTGTCGGTCAAGTGGTCGGCGATCTACGCCATGGCTGCGGCCGCTCTGCTGGGCCTGGGTTGGACCATCGGGCTTTGGCGCATCCGTCGCCAGAGCGCCCGGGAGGCGGATCCGCCGGCACCGGAGCGCCCGGCGGACCGCGGGCCGGCCGGTTGGGGGGTCCTTCTCAGGGATGGCATCCTTACGGGGATCGCCTTCGGGCTCGTGCCGTTGACCGTCTACCTGGCCTCCTACTCCGAGTGGTTCGTCAAAGAGAGCTCGCAGGACTGCGCCTACACCGTCCCCGCCTCTTCGGACGACCGCTTCTTCAGTGCCGGCTTCTACGGGCTGACCGAAGGCGAGTGCCTGAAGGGAGCGACCGGCCTGGCCCTGAACTTCGCCGACCTCCACGACCGCGTGGCGGACTATCACCTACATCTGACGGCAACGCACCCCTACCAGTCGAAGGCCTGGACCTGGCCCCTCGTCCTCAGGCCGGTGGCGTATTTTTACGAAGGGGCCGACGGGCGGTCCAGCGAGATCATCGGCATGGCGAACGTGGTCACCTGGTACGCCGCGCTGGTTGCTCTGGTCTGGCTGGCCGTCCGCAGCATGCGCAGCTGGCGGCCGGAGGGGGTGATCCTGGCCGCCTTTGCCGCCCAGTACGTCCCCTGGCTGGCGGTGTCGCGGCCCCTTTTTTTCTTCTACATGACCCCCGCAGTGCCGTTCTTCATGATCGGGCTGGCCGCCGCGCTGAATGCCCTCCGGCAGAGAGGCCGCGCCGGGCGCAGGTTCGTCGCCGGATTCCTCATCGTTGGGGTGGGGGTTATGACAGTGGTGTTCTTCCCGATCCTCACCGCCATCGAAATGGACTACGACCTGTGGCAAAAGCTCATGTGGATCCCCCACTTCGACTGCGCCGGCCTGAAGTGCGGTTGGATCTAGAGGTCGGCGCGAGTTAGCTGCGCCGGGTAGGGCCCTCTGCCGGTGGCAACGGCGGCCCCGCAGCGGGCGGCCAGGTGCAGGGCCTCGCCGGGCGGCAGCCCCAGGCCGAGACCGAAGGTAAGCCCGGCGGCGAAGCTGTCCCCGCAGCCGTAGGTGTCCACCATCGGTCCCGGAAGCGGGGTGGCCGGGTAGGTCAGGACCGGCCCGCCGGCCACCCGGTAGGTGCCGCCGGCCTCGCTTGCGCTGCGGACCACGAGTTTGGGGGCCGGGCTGAGGTCTCCGTCGACGTATCTCTCCGATGGGTCGACGCTGCTTCCCACCAGTGCGTCCAGCTCGACCCCGGCCTCGTTCAGCAGGGGCAGTATGCGCGAGGTGGCCACCAGGACCTTAGCCTTTCGGGCCAGGCGCACCGCCTGGACGTCACCGGCCGTAAGGTACACCGCGTCGGCGCCTTCGAGCAGCTCCCACGGCAGGTCGTCGGCGGACGAGGGCGAGGAGCGGACCCCGAGAACGGTGATCGACCGGTCTCCTGAGCGGTCGATGAAGGTGATTGCCCGCCTCTGGGCGTCCTCACGGACCCCGGCGTGGACCTTCAGGTTCATCAGGGCGAGCTCCACCCGGGCGCGCCGGCCGAGGTCGTCGTCCCCGACGGTCGTGAAGAAGTCGGCGGTGCCCGCCAGCTTGGCCAGTTGGACGGCCGCGACGGCGCCCCCTCCCCCCGCTTCGTCCCACGCCTCCACCGCGTGAATGATCTCTCCCGGGCCGGGCATGCGGGGGACGCGGACGAAGTCAATCCACTCGATGTGTCCGACGACGGCTACACGCATGAGCATCAGGCTAGCGTCTGCTCGACAGAACGGCACCCTCGCCTTGTGTATGAACAGCCTAAAGGCATATATTTGGCCTGCCTAATATCTGACGGCAGGGAGCCCACTACTTTTCGTGTGTGTGACCTAAGTAGCGGCGGCGGAGGGACATTGTATGAGTAGGAGTAAAAGCAGGCGCGGGTTGGGGCTGTTCATGGCCACGGCCCTGTTGGTGGGAAGTGGCTGCGCCCAGACGGCGGACGACGGCGACGGGGACGACGATGTAACCGAAGCTTCTGCGGTGAGGGCTCTGGACCCCACCTTCGGTCTGGGTGGCGTCTCAAGAGTTTCTATGTCGCCTGAGGCCGACCGGTTCGTCTCGGTGGCCAACGGCGAGGACGGGCAGTACTACGCAGCCGGATTTCTCACCACTACGGGCGACCAGTCGATGGCCGTGGCCCGGTTCGACGAGAACGGCGACCTGGACACCGAGTTCGCGGACAAGGGTTACGCATCGGTGAACGTGGCGGTCGGCGGAAAGACCGGCGAAAGGGCCAGCTCGATGGGCGTCCTTTCCGACGGCAGCATCGTTCTGGCCGGCCCGGTCGAGCACGACCCGGCAGCCGCCGGCGACGGCGCACGGGACACCGACATTGCAGCAGTCAAGATCTCCGACGACGGTACGCAGGACATGACATTCGGTGACAACGGCGTCGCCCGCTTCGACCTGGGCACCGGCAGGGCGGTAGAGGACAACTTCGTCGGCGACACCATGTTCGGCCTGACGGTTCTCGAGGACGACAAAATCCTGATCGTAGGCGCCAAGCTGCACGACGGCCCCGACGAGACCGACCGTGACTTCGCGATTCTGCGTCTGACCGAGGACGGGAAGGCGGACACCTCGTTCGCCGAAGAGGGCGTGTTCGTTATGGACATCGACGACGGCAACGAGTCACCCCGCCAGGCTCTGGAGCTGGAGGACGGCTCGGTAGTCGTCAGCGGCTATTCCGGCGTCGGCGACGGCCCCATCTCCCCCGTGCTGTTCAAGCTGGACGACGGCGGCGAGCTGGTCACCGACTTCGGCGACGAGGGAATCGCCAGCGCAGAGCTCCTGCCGGCGGTTGCCGAGGCATACGAGGTCGGCCTGCAGGGCGACTCCTTCATCATCACCGGCTACGGCCGGGCGACCGAGGAGGAGAAGGTGGACATGATCGCCGCCCGCTTCACCTCGGAGGGCGAGTGGGATGAAGAGTTCGGCGAGGACGGCCTGGTTCGCATCGACATCTCCGGTCAGGACGACCGTGGACGCGACCTGGTGGTCCTGGAGAACGGCAACATCCTGATCGCAGGCAGCGGCAAGCCTGCCGAGACCGACATCAACGGGATGTTGGTCATGTTGACCGAGGACGGCGAGCTCGACGAAACCTTCGGCCGGGACGGCATCTACCAGGTCGACCTCGGGGGCAAAACCGACTCGTTCTTCTCCATCGCTTTGAGCGAGGACGAGAGCTCGGCGATCGTATCCGGCTGGATGGGGCCGGACGCAGCAGCTGGAGGCAACGAGGAAGGGGTGATCGCCCGAATCACCTTGTAATCCTCCGGGACTGCGGTAGTGTGAGGTCGAGTTGCCACTCGACAGTGGTGAAAAGAGAGCCGGTTACCTACGGGTGACCGGCTCTTTTCTTTTAGCGCAGATTGTTCGCGGGAACCTAACCGGCCCGTAACCTTCGGCTCGCTAATCTCAAATCAGGGATCCCAACACCCACTGAGGAGGAACTCCCTATGACTGAACAACTCAACTGGCTTGCGACAAGACAACTTCCCTTCAACCGGCCCAACGGATGGGTGACCCTCGACAGGACATGGGCGCATGCCCTCGGCGTTCAAAAGGACCGCGGCGTCTACCGGATTCGCCACCGCGAGCTTGTTCGGCGGATGGACCCGCTGGCTGAGGCCCGAAACCTCACCGGCAGCTGGACCATCGACCCGGAGAGGACAAAGGTGGCATTCGTTGCTCCCCACCTGGTGTTTGCCAAGGTGCGGGGAGAGTTCAGCGACGTATCCGGAAACCTGAGTGTCGGGTCCGGGTCCGAGGACTCCTGGGTGGACGTCAGGGTCGGCACGGCCAGTGTCGACACCGGCCTTCCGCTGCGGGATGCCCACCTGAGGTCGGCGGACTTCCTGGACGCCGCCAACCACCCCGACATGCACTTCCGGAGCACCGAGCTGCTGGTGCACGGCTTCCGCAACTGCACAGTAAGCGGCGAGCTGACCGTTAGAGGGGTCACCCGGCCGCTGAAGCTGGACGTGGAGTTCCTGGGAAGGGAAAGCGACGCCGGCGGCAAGCCCAAGCTGGCGTTCGAGGCCAGGGCCAACATCGACCGGGAGGAGTTCGGGCTCGTCTGGAACCGCCCGCTCGAGGCGGGCGGAGTGCTGGTCGGCCGGCACATTGAGCTTCAGATCGAGGC
>DASTUJ010000145.1 GCA_035759705.1 Actinomycetota bacterium
TCGGAAACCATGCGCCCGATGAAGCCGTTCATCGAAGCCGGCTTGCCGGTGCTTTCGGTTGCCTACCGAAACGACCCCGGTCAGCCCAGGGACCCGAGCGGCTACTACCGCTTCGGGTTCACCGAGTGGGAGGACCTCGAAGGCGCCGTCCGCTACGCGAAGGACCACGGCGCGGCCGGCGTCACGTTGTTCGGCATGTCGACCGGCGGAGCGATCGCAGTTTCGTTCATGGAGGAGTCGGAGCTGGCTTCCGAGGTGAAGGGCCTCGGGTTCGACAGCCCGAACCTCGATTTCGGCGCGGCCATCAGCCAGGAGGCGTCGGAGCGGACCCTGCCCGGCCTCGGCCTGCCTATACCGAAGAGCCTGGTCGGCGCGGCGAAGGCCATAGCTGAGCTCCGCTACGACATCGAGTTCGACGACCTGGACTACATTTCCGAGGCCGGCGAGCTGGAGGTGCCGATGCTGGTCCTGCACGGAATCGCCGACAAGACCATCCCGGTGCAGGTCACCCGCCGGCTCGCCGAGACGGCGGGCCCCAACCTGCGTGTGGTGGAGTTCTCGGAGGCGGGGCACGTGCGGTCGTGGAACGTCGACCCGGCCCGCTACGAGCAGGAGATCTCGCGGTTCATCTCAACAGCTACGGGCTGAAGACAACAAAAAGGGCGCCTGCCGGCGCCCCTCCTGCTGCTTCACCCGGTCAGCCCCGGCTGGTCTTCAGGATGTTGAAGTAGGCGCCGGTGGCGTCCAGGATTGCGGCGAACCGGCCCGGGGGGATGTCGACCGGGCCCATCAGGACCTTTCCACCCAGCTCGGTGGCCTTGGCGGCGACCGCGTCGGTGTCGTCCACTGCGAAGTAGACGGCCCAGTGCGCCGGGACGTCGGCGGGCATCATCGGGGGCTTGGCCATCATGCCGGCGACGACCTTGTCGCCCAGCTTGAACTCGTTGTAGCCCCCGGGCCCCTCCGCCGGGCCGTGGCTCTGGGCGGTCCAGCCGAAGACTGCGGAGTAGAACTTGGAGGAGGCCTCCACGTCGGTGGTCACCAGCTCGTACCAGGAGACGGTCCCCGGTGCGTTGCGGGCCTGGGCGCCCTTGTGCGTGCCCGGCTGCCAGACGCCGAAGGCGGCCCCGGTGGGGTCGAAGAAGAAGCCCATCGTGCCGTACTCGGCGATCACCAGGGGCTCGAACAGGGACCGGCCGCCGCTCTCCTCGACCAGCTTGACGATGGCGTTGGCGTCGTCGACGCAGATGTAGGAGGACCAGACCGGCGGCACCCCCGGCGACATCTGGGGGGTGATTCCGGCGACGAGCTTTCCGTCGAGGTAGCAGTTGCGGTAGCCGCCCATGTTCGGGTCGCCCTCTTCGCACTCCCACCCGAACAGCGCCGAGTAGAACTCAACCGCCTTGGCGTCGTGGTCCGATCCGTGGTCGTGCCAAATGGGCTCTCCGTGCTGGTAGGTGATCTCGTCGCTCATGTACTTCCTCCTGGGGCTTGCTGTCTGATGGGTTATCGAGGCGGATCTGAAAATCGAAAGTTAGCCGGCGCCTCTGACGTAGATCAGCGAGGCCGAAGGCACATCCTCCATCAGCTGGCGGGCGAGCTCACTTTCGTAGGTGGTCACAACGACCTGGCGCAGGCCCCCGGTGTCGGACGCCCGGGCCAGCGTGCCGGCCACCACGCGCCTGAGGCGGGGGTCGAGGTGCTCCAGCGGCTCGTCGAGCCATACGAACGGGGCGTTGGTCGAGGCGCCGGTGATCAAAAGGCGGGTGAGGAGCAGGGCCCACACCTTCTCGCCACCGCTCAGCGACCGGAAGGGCAGCACCCGGGAGCCGATCTGGCGGGTCACCTCGCCCTGGGGGCTGAGGCGCAGGCCCTCGGCCCCGAAGATCATCTTCCAGCGCCGGCCGACCTCGGCGACCAGAGGCTCGATCTGCTCCTTGGTGATCGCGTCGGCGGTGGCACGGAAGGCGTCCGCGGCGGCTCGGCCGACGGCCTCCTGCCGAATGAGGGCCAGGATCTCGGCGGTCTGCCTCTCGGCCTCCGCGAGGTCCCCGATGCGGGCCTCGGTCACCCTCCGGCCGGCGGCCAGCTCGGCCATGAGCTGGTCCAGCTCCTGGACCCGGGTTCTCGCCTCCTCGTAGGCGGTTCGGGCGGGCTCCAGCTCCTCCGGGCTGATCTCATCGCCCGGAGGAATGTTGGGAGCGGCCAGCGATCGAACCTCGGAGAGAACCTCCCGGAGCGACTCGAGCTCGGCCCGGCGGCTGGTCACCACCTGTTCGGCGGCTGCCGAGCGTTCCCGTAGGTCGGTCAGGCGGTCGTTGTGCTGCTGGAGGGCGGTGTCGGAGTCGTGCTCGCTCAGGGGCCGAAGGCAGGTCGGGCACACCGCGCCGGCCCCCTTCAGCTGGGTCTGGGCCTCCTCGATCATGCTCAGCTGGGCCCGGGCGGCGGCCAGATCGGCGGCCGCGGTGGAAAGCTGCTCGTTCAGTTCCTGCTCCGCGCGTTCCAGCTCGTCGGGCACGTCGGCGGCGGCTATCTTGCCCGGGAGGAACGAGCCGGCCCGGGAGGCCAGATCGTCGAGGCGGTCCCGGCGCTCCTGCTGGGCGGCGCGGTAGCGATCCCACTCCTCGGCCAGCCGGCGCTGCTCCTCGGCCGCCGCCTGGGCTTCCAGCGCATCGCTGCGGTCGACGGCGGTGGAGACCAGCTGTTCGTCGACCCAGGTCACGGCAGCCATCAGCTTCTCGGTCTCCGCCTTGTCGGTCTTCTGGCCGGCCTTGAGCTTCCGGGCGGCCGCAGCGGCCTCGCTCACCAGCTTGTCGGCGGCGGCGGCCGCGTCGAGGAGGGGGGTGACCCCGAAGACGCTTGCCAGGTGCTCCCGCAGCTGGAACTCGCCGTTGGCGCTCTCGAGCGACCCCCCGTGGGCCAGGAACGTCAGGCGGGCCAGAACCAGCGGGTCGCCGCCGAGCTCGTCCGCCATGAGCGAGCGCAGCTCGGCCTGGTCGGTGATGACCCGTTCGCCCAAAGTGGCTTCCAGCTTCGACTGGCCCTTGCGGTTCACCGTTCGGGAGATCGTGATGTTGCCCGACTCGGGGAGCCGCAGGACCACCTCGACGGACGCGCTCTCGGAGTCGCCCCGGATCTCCTCGGCGGCGTTGACGGACGAGGCGTCGCCGAAGACGCCCCAGGCGGCCGCCAGGATCAGTGAGGTCTTGCCGACGCCGTTCGACGCGACGATGAACGTCGTCCCCGGGCCGAGCTCCAGGTCCAGCTCCCCGTAGGCCCGCCAGTTGCGGAGCCGGAGGTGGAGGATCACGGCGCGCCGGCCAGCGTTCTCAACTGGGCCGCCACCTCCTCCGCGGTGTTCCGGCCCTCGTAGAGCGAGATGGCCATCTGTGCCAGGGCTCCCGCCTCGGCCTCGCCCAGGGCGCTGAGGACCTCCTTCTTCGGGTACCGGGCCCGGACGCCGAGGGCCTTCTGGATGCCGACCGCCCCGTTGGCCGCCTCGGCCGCCAGGGCCGACACGTCGAGCGCGTGGGCGCTCCCGGTTTCAAACCGGGGCAGGGCCTCCCAGGCCGGGATCAGTTCCCGGATGTAGGACGAGAGGGCTTCGCCCACCGCCTGGATCGGGCGGCGGTACCGGCGCGGGGTGACCCCGCCCGCAGGGACCTCGATTACCGGCGCACAGTCCTGCGGTTCGAGCAGCAGGCAGTTCAGGTCGCCGCAGACCAGGCAGATCGCTGCGGTCTCCGAGAATGCCCGGAAGACCCGGTCCAGGCTGACCAGGTGCGAGGTGTCCTTCTCCAGCTCGGTGGCCGCCGGTACGTCGATGCGCCAGACCCTCACCCTTCCGCCGGTGGTGCCGACCGTCCAGCTCGCAGCCACCGGCAGGCCCGGAAGAGAGAACCCGGCGGGGGCGCCGTCGACGTCGACCGGAGTGCCGGCGGGCAGCCACGCATCCAGCTCGTAGAGCAGTTCCCGGTCGGGTTCGGCGGAGGCCGTCTGGAGGAGCTGCGCGGCCGAACGCCCGGGGCTCGGCCCCGCCGAGGTTGTGTCGTCCGGGTAGGCGGTCCGGAGAGCGATGCCTTCGGTCTGGTCCAGCATCGCTAGGATCTCGTCCACCTGGCTGCGGACCTCCGGTGAGAGGTCGCCGAAGTCCGGCGGCCTGCCGCCGAGCTCGGAGTACTCGAGCCACCGGGCGACGGCGTCCTGAACCTGGTCTTCTGCTTCGCTCATCGTCCCCGCCCTTCGGCCTGCTGGGGCACCAGCTTCGACAGCTGGTCGTCCTCCAGCGCCCTCAGCGAGTTGTGGATCTTGACCACCGCTCCGGCCAGGATCTGGCCGACCCTCTGGCCCGACAGGGGAGGGTCCAGCTCCCGTCCGACGGCAGCCCCGCTCTTGCGGTCCACCCGCACGGCTAGGAACACCATCTTCTCGACCTTGGTGAGTGAGTACTCGATGGCCTGGGTGATGCCCGCCAGGCGCTCGGCGTCGAAGAACTCGGCTTCGGCGCTGGCCGTGCTGGCTTCGAGGGGGACCAGGCGCATCTCGTTGCCCTCGTCGTCGGGGCGGGTTGCGTCGAGGGACGGGCCAAGACGCCGGACCTCGGCCCGCTTGAGAGCGTCGATCGCCTTGTTGCGGGCAACCCGGCAGGCGAAAACCGGGAACGGCCCGGCGCACTGGAATCCGTTCGCCGCCATTGAGGTCCACGCTTCATCGACCACGCTCCAAGGGTCCGTTCCGGCGACGACCTCACGATCTCCCCTCCAGACACGCTGAACCGAGGCCCACATTAGGCGCCTCAGTCTGTCGTACTCCGTCCGGTCCACCCCTTCGGGCAGGCTAAGGCCGTCGTGCAATCAATTCACCTTTGTCGAAGGTATCGAGTGGCCGGGAGCAATCGAAAGCCGGCTCGCACTTTCGATTTTCGCCGCAATCTCGATTAGCTCATTGAAGACTCCCCGAACTGGAGCCGAACGACAAGCCCGGGGGCCAGGTTCGGGGAGCGAAGTTTCCTAAAGATTGCAGGCCGGCAGGCCTCTCTGGGGATGTGTCCGGTCGCCCAAACAAAATGGGCGACCGCCACATCATTGAACCGCCAACTCCCGACGCACCGCCAGGGCGATGCCCACCCCGCTCGCCACCATGAGCACCGAGCCGAGGGTCTGGGCCTGGCCGATGATGAAACCGGCGATCCCTATCAGCGGCCCCGCGAGTGCGAGCCCGGCCGCAGCCCAGCGGGGAAGCGTCTCCACCGCAGCGGCGGCTATGCCCAACAGCACGAACCCCAGCGAGAACAGCAGCACGCCTGCCCCGGCGATCCCGAAGACAGGAGCCGAGTAGACGCTGTTGTAGAGGTCCTCGGCGGTGGCGTTGCCCGCAAGGAATGCGTTACCCAGTGCCGGCTGGGCACCGGCGGCGATGCCGAAGAGCGCTACGACGAAGACACTGCCTATCACCGCAAGCGTGAAGCCGGCGACGGCCAGCCCCGACCGTCGCGTACCTGCCAGGTAGGCGGTGAGTGCCACGAGCCCCAGGATCCCCACCGCCGTGCCGAAGATGCTGCCGAAGATGTGGCTGATCAGAAACACGTCGGTGGTGACGTACTCACTCCAGCTCTCGAACTCGGTTTGGGGGTCCGGCTGGTGGGTCAGGGTGGCCAGGAAGGTCAGGACGCCGTACACGGGCAGAAGCCACAGGCCGGCCCGGACCCAGGATTTCGTGTTCTCCACCGGCATCCCTTCCAAGTAGGCGGTAGCCGGGAAATCCTACTCTCGAAGGCTTCGAAGGACTACATGCAGGCCAGGGCCCAGTCGTCATTTGGCGCCCCGTCGGGGCGTGCACAGCCGGCGGTGGCGGGTCCGAGCTCGGCGTCGCCCGCAGGGGCGGCTGCCGAAATCCGGGTGGCCTGCACCCAGTCGAAGCGATCGGACCCGAATCCGGCGTAGATGACCTTGCCGGTCTGCGGGTCCTCGACGGTGCAGGCCCGGTAGTTCGTGGACGACTCGAAGGTCCCCTGGTAGGTCTGCGAACAGACGGAGTCGCTGGTGGCGGGGAAGGAGCTGGTGACGTCGACCGAGTAGACGGGTTGCCCGACGATCTGCATGACCAGGCTGCTCGACACCAAGGTCCAGATCACCAGTATCTTGCGCTTCACCGTCGACCCCCAAGTCGTTTTTGCGCTTACAGCATGAACCCCGAAGGGTCCCGCCAAACAGAGCCGAACGGACTGTGTTCTTTGGGACAAATGGTCCCTTTTAGGCGCTACTCCTCGGCCGTGCCCATCTGCCGGGCTCGGTTCAGGTAAACCCCCGCCTCCGCCCGGCGGCTGACGTCGAGCTTTTTGAGGATCGACGAGACGTAGTTCTTGACCGTCTTTTCGGAGAGGTGGACCCGGTCCGCTATCTGCCGGTTCGTGAAGCCCTCGGCGATGCTTTCAAGGATGCGGTCCTCGGTAGGTGTCAGGTGCGACAGCTTCGGGTCCTTGTTGCCGAAGTGGGCCGTCCGGATCTTGTCCAGGACCGCCATGGTCACCTGGGGATCCAATAGGGCGTTCCCGGCCCCGATGCTGCGAATGGAGCCGACCAGGTCTGCCGCGCTGGTTTGCTTGAGCAGGTAGCCGGCCGCGCCGGCCATGATCGAGCTGAACAGGGCCGTGTCGTCGGAGTAGGAGGTCAGCATGATGACCCGGCTGTCCGGGCTTTCGTTGCGCAGGTCCCTGCACGCGTCGATACCGCTTCCGTCGGGCATCCGCACGTCCATGATCACCACGTCGGGCTTGTGCAACCGTGCCTTCGAGACCGCCTCAGCGCGGCTGGATGCTTCCGCGACCACCTTCAGATCGGGCTCGGCGTCGATGAAGCCTTTCAATCCCATCCGGACGACATCGTGGTCGTCGACGATCATCACGCGGAGTGTTTCCACACCGGGAATTGTACTCCTGGGGATTGTTTAGGACCCTAACGATTCAGGCCGAACGGCCCCTCAAAAAGGGGACTACCCGAGACTCTTTCGGGACTACATCCCGCCCACTCTGGGACAAGAGCCTAGGGAGGTTGGGATGAACGGAAGTTTCAGTGGTCGCAGGTCTGTCGGTGCTCTTGTCAAGTCGAAAAGTGGATCAAGGCGCAGGTGGTCCTCGACCGTGGCGGCGTTTGTGGCGCTGGCGGTGCCCGGTCTCTTCTTTGCGGTTCCCGCCGGAGCCATCGGCAGCTCGACGTTCGCCGGCACCGACGGAACCCTGGACGCAGCCGCGGCGGGCCTAGTTGTCCAAAACGACACTCCCAGCGGCAGCGGGGACAACTCGTTCGCCGAAGGGGTACACGAGGACACCGCGGTTCCCCCGGTGGAGACCGGGGGAGTCCCCGACAAAGCCGACCTACAGAACTTCCACCTCGCCGTTGAGAAGGCAGGCGGCCACGACTACCTGTATCTCAGCTGGGAGCGCAAGCCGGACCAGGGCGGAGCCACGGACATGGACTTCGAGTTCAACCAGTCCGGCACGCTCAGCGCCAACGGCGTCACCCCGGTCAGAACCGTGAACGACCTGTTGATCACCTACGCCATCGCCAACGGCGGAACCACCGTCGAGATGGCCTACCGTCTGTGGGAGGGCAGCGACTGGAGCTCCGAGCACCTGCTGGGGGCCTTCGCGGAGGGCTCGTTCAACACCGATGCGAACGGCGACCACTACTTCGGAGAAGCGGTCATCGACCTTACGGCCAGCGGCCTGTTTCCGGCCGGGCAGTGCGTGAACTTCGGCTCTGCGTACCTGAAGAGCCGGTCATCTCACTCGTTCGAGTCGAAGATGAAGGACTTCATCGCCCCCGTACCCGTCTTTGTGAGCAACTGCGGCAGGGTCGTCGTCCACAAGGACACGGTGCCCAACGCCTCGACGGACTTCAGCTTCACCACCACCGGGACCGGGCTTTCTTCGTTCTCCCTGGACGACGACGGCGACGGCACCCTCTCCAACACAAAAAGCTTCGTTAACCTGCTGCCCGGCAGCTACTCGGTAACCGAGACCGCCGCGGCAGGATACGATCTCACGTCCCTTAGCTGTACCGCCTCGGCTGGGTCGAGTGGGACCCGCGATGGCGCCACCAGCAAGGTGGACATCCAGATCACGGCAGGATCGGTTGTCGACTGCACCTACGTCAACACCGCACAGCCCGCACACCTGAATGTCATCAAGCACGTGGTCAACGACAACGGAGGCGATGCGGCAGCGTCCGCTTTCGCTATTGAAGTTGATGCCGGCGGCGCAACTCCGTCGTCTTTCCAGGGCCAGGAATCACCGGGAACTTCGGTCACCCTTGACGCCGGATCCTTCTCGGTCACCGAGACCGAGGTGAGCGGCTACGCCCCGACCTACGACGGGTGCTCCGGCACCATCGGCCGGGGTGAGACCAGGACCTGCACCATCACCAACGACGACCAGCCCCCTGGCCTCAACGTCGTCAAGAACGTCGTCAACGACGACGGCGGCACGAAATCCGCAAGCCAGTTCACCATCAACGTCACCGGCAGCTCGCCCGTCCCCGCCTCCTTCCCCGGAGACGCAGGCGGAACCGAAGTCGCCGTCAACTCCGGCGCCTACTCGGTTACCGAAACCGCGGACCCCGGCTACCTGACCACCTACTCGCCCGGCTGCTCGGGCAGCATCGCGGTCGGGCAGACCAGGACCTGCGTCGTGACCAACAACGACATCGAGCCGAAGCTCACCGTGGTCAAGAACGTGATCAACGACAACGGCGGCACCAAGACCCCGGCCGACTTCGACATTGAAGTCACCGCCCCAGGGGAGGACCCGGACCCGTTCCCCGGCAGCGCCGCGGGAACCGAGATCGGGATCTCCGCCGGCGCCTACTCGGTGACCGAGGGTTCCCATGTCGGCTACTCCGTCGGCTACTCCGAGGACTGTGAAGGATCCATCGCCGTCGGGCAGACCAGGACCTGCATCGTGACCAACGACGACATCCAGCCCATGCTGATCGTGAAGAAGGAGGTAGTGAACGACGACGGCGGCACCCTGGTGCCGGGTGACTTCAGCCTGAACGTCACCGGATCGTCCCCTATCCCGCCTTCCATCCCCGGCTCGGAAGAAGGGACCGAGGTCGCCATTAACGCCGGAACCTACTCGGTGGCCGAGACAGCGGTCGACGGTTACGCCGCCAAATACTCGGACGGTTGCAGCGGAACCATCACGGTCGGCCAGACCAGGACCTGCCTGGTCATCAACGACGACGCGGCCCCCGGACTCACCGTTGTCAAGCACGTGGTCAACGACAACGGAGGCACGCGCGAGGCCGAAGACTTCGACATCGAGGTCACCGGCAGCTCGGTAGACCCGGCGGAGTTCCCCGGCGATGAGGCCGGAACCGAGGTCTCCTTGATGGCCGGAACCTACTCGGTCAGCGAGACCGAGAATGAAGGCTACGCAGCCACCTACTCGGCAGACTGCACCGGAACCGTCGGCCTGGGCCAGTCCAAGGTATGCACCATTACCAACGACGACATCCAGCCCAAGCTCACCGTCATCAAGACGGTGGAAAACGACAACGGCGGCACTCTGGAAGCGGGCGACTTCACCCTGGCAGTCGAGGGAGAGTCCGCGGTCCCCGCCAGCTTCCCCGGTTCCCAGGTGGGCACCGAGGTTGCGCTCAACGCAGGCTCCTACAGCGTCACCGAGCTAGAGGTCGACGGCTACGCCGGCACCTTCTCCGAGGGTTGCTCGGGGGTGCTGGCGGTAGGCGAGACCGCCACCTGCACTGTGACCAACACCGATCTGCCCGCCGGGCTGACCGTGATCAAACGAGTGATCAACGACGACGGCGGCAGAAGGACTGCCTCCGATTTCCGGATTTCCGTGGATTCCACGGGAACCGACCCGGAGCCCTTCCAGGGCAGTGAGACCGGGACCCTGGTGCAGATCGACGCCGGCGCCTACGAGGTCAGTGAGGAGGAGGTTCGAGGCTACGCAGGCACCCTCTCCGAAGATTGCGAGGGCACAATGGCGCTCGGTGAGGCAAAGGTGTGCACCATCACCAACAACGACATTGCAGCGGAGGTACGCGGGGTGGTCATCGCGAACACCCAGCAGATTCCTAACCAGGCATCGCCTCCCACCCCGGAACCTCCGGCGGAGTTCGTCGAGGTCCTGGGAGTCACCCTTCCACAGACCGGGCTGAACATCGCCATGGGCCTGACGGTGGCGCTGATTCTGCTGGCAGGGGGTTCTGCCCTCGTGTGGTTCAGCCGCAAGACCCTGGGCACCAACGCCAAGGTCCGGTAGGCGAAGAAGCACTCGGGGATCCGGTCAGGGGCATAGCCGGCCGGATCCCCGGTGTTCAACAAGTTTCCACCGCACCGCTTCTGTACCTCCTGCGACGGCTCTAGCGGGACGGACGACAGGAGCGGGGCGGTGGTCTCTACTTTCAGATACCGAGGTCGAACGGGAAATCGGTCACGGGCCCGGCCGCCACGACCGAAGCGGGAGCGGCGACTTTCTGGGCGGCCACCACAACCGGGCGGGGAGCTGCAGCTGCGGGGGCCTGTACCGCAGGTGCTGCAGCCGACAGCGCTGCAACGGGGGTGGCCGAGCAGCCCTTCAGGAATCGCTGGGTCACGTAGATCATTCCGTCCGGCGCGATCTCCACGCCGACACCGAGTTCGTCGAAGTCACCAAGGATGTTCGCACGGTGGGTCGGGGAGTTCATCAGAGCGGCGTGGATCGCATCAATCGAAAAGCCCCGGCCGACGTTCTCGCCCACCCGCTTCCAGCACCCGATCGAGGCCGCTTCGCCGGAGAGGTTGGGGTCGTGAAAGATCGAGTGTGTGACGCTCATCTGCTCGGAGTGATCCCTGGCAGGCTCCAGCCAGCGGCCGCTTTCCGAGAGGGAACCGAGGCCCGCCTGGCTCCGGCTGGCGTTGGTCATGGAGAGAAACTGGCTCTCAGCCGAGGCCTCTTCACCCGTTCGGGGTTGGGCTGCTGCGGCAGGGGTGCCGGAGATGAGGAGGAAGGTCAGGGCTGCGGCCGCAGCTAGGCGCAGAAGCATCTGGGGACGGCGAACGGAAAGACCAACTAAATCCAAGGATTGACTCCGGACTTTTAGATTGATTATTGAGTTGGCTCGCCCCTTAGATCGGCAGAGTCCCCGAACTCTTAAGTACTTTCGGCCACCGGAAGTGGTGTGCGGCTACGAACAGTGATTCCCAAAGCATGCCCGTAACGGCTTGAGGCCGGGACTTACTCACTTCTTGGACGTCGTTTGAACGCATGTCCGGCTACGCTTGACGGCGCCGGCCGGACGCGAGCAAGGAGGGTGAATGGTCGACTTCGTTTCCCGGGGTTTCGGGGGCGGCCGCCGGGCGCCGGCCCACCTGGCCCGCCGCCTGCCGCCGGGGCAGTACTACGAGAAGGGCTTTCCGGTCCTCTCCGCCGGGCCTACGCCGAAGGTCGCCCTGGAAACGTGGCGCTTCACCATCGAGGGCAAGGTCGCGAGTTCCCGTGAGTGGTCCTGGGACCAGGTCCGGGCGATGGAGTTCGAGAACATCCAGTGCGACATTCACTGCGTGACCAAGTGGTCGAAGCTGGACACGAGCTTCGGCGGCGTGTCGCTCGACGCCTTCTGGGACGAGGTCCAGCCGGAGGGCGCATTCGCCATCGTCCGGTCGGCGGGCGGATACACAACCAACCTGCCGATGGAGGACCTGACCGGCCGCAAGGCGTGGCTGGTCTGGGAGCACGAGGGCGAGCCGCTCTCACCGCAACACGGAGGCCCGGTCCGGCTGCTCGTGCCGCACCTGTACCTGTGGAAGAGCGCCAAGTGGGTTTCCGGAATCCGGGTCCTGAAGGACGACTACCCGGGCTTTTGGGAGGCCAACGGCTACCACAACCGGGGCGACCCCTGGCGTGAGCAGCGGTATTGGAACGACTGAAGTCGCCCGGCTGGCAGATCGCGACGGTTATCTCCGTCAAGGAAGAGACCCCCAGCGTCCGGTCGTACCGCCTGAGCCTCCCCGAGTGGGTGCCACATCTGCCGGGGCAGCACTACGACGTCCGTCTGACCGCTTCCGACGGGTACCGGGCGCTGCGGTCCTACTCGGTGGCGTCGTCACCCCTCGACACCGGGGAGGTCGAGCTGACTATCGACCGCCTGCCGGAGGGGGAGGTCTCGGCTTATTTCCACGATGTGGTGGTCGAGGGGGATCAGGTGGAGATCCGAGGCCCATTTGCCTCCTACTTCGTGTGGAGGGGTGAGTCGCCGGCACTACTGGTAGGAGGAGGCTCGGGGGTGGTCCCGTTGATGTCGATGCTCCGGCACCGCCGGCGTACTGCGCCCGATCTGCCGATGAGGCTGGTCTACTCGGTGAGAACCGGGGACGACGTGATCTTTGCCGGTGAACTGGGCGACGAGACCACCTTGACTTTCAGCCGGTCGGCGCCCGAAGGGTGGACTGGCCGCACCGGGCGGATCGACGAAAAGATGGTCGCCGAAGCTGCCTTCGACTCGGGTTGGGCCTTCGTCTGCGGCTCAAACGGTTTTGTGGAGAGCGCCACGGACCTGCTGCTGGAGGCGGGGTACGAGCCGGACCGTATCAAGACCGAACGTTTTGGGCCGACGGGTCACTAGGCGACCTCGACCGCCTCTTCGCCCTCCGGCTTCGGGGCGAACTGGGTGTCGTACAACTCGGCGTAGCGTCCCTGGCGGGCCAGGAGGAACTCGTGTGTTCCCCGCTCGACCACTTTTCCGTCCTCGATCACCAGGATCAGGTCGGCGTTGCGGATGGTCGACAGCCGGTGGGCGATGACCAGTGCGGTCCTGCCCGCCAGCGCAGTCGCGAGAGCGGCCTGCACTGCCGCCTCGGACGTTGAGTCGAGATGGGCCGTCGCCTCGTCCAGGATCACGACCCGTGGCCGGGCGACTAGAAGACGGGCGATCGTAAGCCGCTGCCTCTCTCCGCCCGACAGGCGGTAACCCCGCTCGCCGATCATCGTGTCCAGCTTGTCCGGCAGCGCCTCGACCAGGTCGACCAGCCGGGCCTGGCGCAGGCACTCCCACAACTCATCCTCGGTGGCGTCGGGGCGGGCGAAGAGCAGGTTGCCCCGGATGGTGTCGTGGAACAGGTGCCCGTCCTGGGTCACCATGCCGAGCGTCTCGCGCAGCGACTTGAACGAGACGTCCCGCACGTCGATCCCGGCCAGGCGGATGGCGCCCTCGTCCACGTCGTAGAGGCGGGGGGCCAGGCTGGCGATGGTCGACTTGCCGGCCCCGGAGGACCCCACCAGGGCCACGATCTGTCCCGGCTCAACCCGGAAGGAGACGCCCTTCAGGATCTCCTCGCCGCCGCGAGTGTCCAAAACCGCCACCTCCTCCAGGGAGGCGAGCGAAACCTTGTCGGCCGACGGATAGGCGAAGCGCACGTCGTCGAACTCCAGTGAGACGGGGCCCTCGGGGATCTCGACCGCGTCGGGTTTCTCGGTGATCAGGGGCTTTACGTCCAGGACCTCGAAGACCCGCTCGAAGCTCACCATGGCGGACATCACGTCCACCCGAGCGCTCGCCAGCCCGGTCAGCGGACCGTAGAGGCGGGTCAGCAGGAGCGCCATGGTGACGACGGTTCCGGCCTCCAGGCCCCCCTCCAGGGCGAGGAATCCCCCGAGTCCGTAGACGAGCGCCAGCGCGAGCGCCGAAGCCAGCCCGAGGGCGCTGAGGAAGACCCACTGCGCCATGGCGGTCTTGACGCCGATGTCGCGCACCCTGCTGGCCCGCTCGCCGAACTCCTTCGCCTCGACCGCAGGGCGTCCGAACAGCTTGACCAGTGTGGCCCCGGGGGCGGAGAACCGCTCGGTCATCTGGGTGGTCATCGCCGAGTTGTGGTCGGCCGCTTCCCTCTCCAGCCCGGCGATCTTGCGGCCGAACCGGCGTGCGGGGATCACGAAGACCGGCAGCAGGACCAGCGCCAGCGCGGTGATCTGCCACGAGTAGTTGAACATCACGACCAGCGTCAGCACCAGGGCGATCGCGTTGCTGACCACCGACGACAGGGTCCAGGTGAATGCCTGCTGGGCGCCGATCACGTCACTGTTCAAGCGGCTGACCAGGGCGCCGGTCCGGGTACGGGTGAAGAAGGCAAGAGGCATCTGCTGGACGTGGTTGAAGACCGACTGGCGCAGGTCCAGGATCAGGCCTTCGCCTATCTCCGCCGACTGCTTGCGTTCGACAACGCCGTTGACCGCGTCCACCACGGCCAGCAGGGCAATGATCATGGCCAGGCCGACGACCGTCCCGACGCTACCGCCGTCGACGATTGCGTCGACCACCTTTCCGGCGAGCACCGGGGTGGCCACGGTTATTACGGCGCCGAGAGTGCTGAGGATGATGAAGACCACAAGTTTGCGGCGGTGCGGCCCGGCGAACTTGACCACCCGCTTGAGGGTCGCCCGGCTGACCGTCTTGCGTTCGTTGCCCTTCATGGCACTGTCCAGCGCCATCCAGCCCGACATGTCGACGTCCATCAGCCCACCCTTTCGCTTCTGAAAACCAACCACTGCCAGCTTAAGAGTTCAAGTGGGCTGGAGGTCAAGCAAAAATTCCCCGGCCCTGATCCTGTAAAAAGAGGATGCTGGGTTATCGAAAAACCCGAGGGAGTCGAAAGCAATGGAAGTTTTTGAAGCAATCCGGACCGTTCTGGCAGTAAGGGCGTTCGAGGACAGGCCTGTCCCCGACGAGCTCGTCGACCGAATCCTCGAGGCCGGCCGGCTGACGGCCAGCGCAATGAACAAGCAGCCGTGGCACTTCATCGTCGTCAGGGACCGGGCTCGGATCGCCGAGCTGGGCGCCGCCATCCGCAGCGGGCCCTATGTGGCGTCGGCCGCCTTTGCCGTCGCGGTTGCGGTGGAGAGGTCGCCCCTTGCGGTATCCGACGGCAGCCGCGCGATCCAGGACATGGTCCTGACCGCCTGGGCGGAGGGGGTCGGCTCCAACTGGGTGGGCTTCACCGGCATGCTCGACCACGTCGGAAAGATGCTGAAGGTGCCCCGCGAGCTCGAACTGCTGTCGGTAATCCCTTTCGGTTACCCGGCCAAGCAGGTGGGCAAAGGCAACAAGCAGCGCCGGCCCACTGCAGAGGTCGTCTCCCTGGAGGAATTCGGGACGCCCTACCGGCCCTAAGACGAGTGGCCCGGAACCAACAAGGGCCGCTTGCACAGGCAAGCGACCCTTATCTGCAGGTCACCATGGCGTGTGACTCTGCTTTCTCCTTGTGCCCTTTGGAAGTCGGCTCCTTGGGGTCAGAGAGGATGAGGCATTTTATGGAGACTTTAGATAATCGTCAAGTCAGCAAATTGTAAATTTCATGTCGACTTGAGAATTTGCACTGCGATATAATCCGCGTCGATCACGCCGGTGCGTGGAGGTTGTTGGAGGGTAGTCAAATTCCCCGTCCCATCTACCAGGTCAGGGCCGAACTTTTTCGCACTCTGGCTCATCCCGCCCGCATCCAGATACTGGAGTTGCTGCGGGACGGCGAGCACAGCGTTGCCCAGCTGATTCCCGGCGTCGGGCTCGAGCCTTCGCATCTTTCTCAGCATCTGGGCACCCTGCGCAGGGCCAACATCATCCAGAGCCGAAAGAAGGGTTCGTCGGTCCTCTACACGGTCTCGGACTCCCGGGTCTTCGACCTGCTGGAGGTGGCGAAGGACGTCATTGCGGCGTCCCTCAGCGAAGCCCGGGACATCCTGACGCAGTTGGAACACCCCGACATGGCGGAGGCGTCCCCGGCCTCACCACCTACCGACCCCTAGATCCATGAAAGCGAGACTGCTCAACCCTCGCTGCGGACTTAGGGCGCACAACGCGGGCAAGCCAATGTCCCGTACCCCCAGCGCCAAGGCGGCCTGCTCTTCGCCTCATGGATTGCCGGGGGTTCAGCCCTGCCTGTAGAGTTCGCACCCGCCCAGAACAAGACCGAGCGCATGGTCATCCACGCGCTGTGGATGACGGCGGCGCTCAGCTGCGACGGGGACTCCTTCTCCATGACGGCGGCGACCAGCCCGAGCATCGAGGACCTGGTGCAGGGCATCGTTCCCGGTATGCCCCGCCTGTTGCTCCATCACCCCCTGCTGGCGTTCGAGAACGGCCAGGAGTTCCTCAGCGCCTGGTTCGATGCAGCCGAAGGCAAGCTGGAACCGTTCATCCTGGTGGTGGAGGGGTCGATTCCAAACGAGAAGTTGAGCGGAGAGGGCTACTGGGCAGGCCTGGGCGCAGATCCCGAGAGCGGCCAGCCGATACCCACCACCGACTGGATCAACCGGCTGGCTTCACGGGCTGCGGCAGTGGTGGCGGTCGGGACTTGCGCCACCTACGGCGGGGTCCCGGCGATGAGGAACAACCCCACGGGCGCCATGGGCCTGCCCGACTACCTCGGTTGGGACTGGCGGTCCTCGGCGGGCGTGCCGATCGTTTGTATACCGGGGTGCCCCGCCCAGCCCGACAACATCACCGAGACCCTGCTCTACCTGACCCTCATGCTCTCCGGTAAGGCGCCGGCAATCGAGTTGGACGACTCGCTTCGCCCCACGTGGCTGTTCAACCGGACGGTCCACGAGAGTTGCGATCGGGCGGGGTTTTACGAGCAGGGTGAGTTCGCCACCGAGTACGGGTCGTCCAGGTGCATGGTCAAACTCGGTTGCAAGGGCCCGGTGGCTAAGTGCAATGTGGGCGTGAGGGGCTGGCTCAGGGGCCGGGGCGGCTGTCCGAACGTCGGGGGAATCTGCATCGGCTGCACGATGCCCGGCTTCCCGGACAAGTTCATGCCGTTCATGGATTCGGCTTTCCCGGTCCGGCTCTCGGCCAACGTCGCTCGTTTCAGCTATGGCCCCGTCCTGAGGGTCCTGCGCAAACAATCGATGAAAAAGGGGGAACGAACCCCCGGATGGGAGCGTCCCTCTCCGGTCGCCGTCGGTACCATGCCCCACTGGGATGTTCCCAACGTCGATCACCTCCCGGCATTCCGCGTATACGAAGCCGGCGGGCGGGTCGCTCGACACTACCCGGTCGGCAAGGCGGATCACTTCCGGGTCGAGGTCCACGAGGACCGGGTCTTCCTCGGGTGGAGCACTCAGCTCGACGCTATGGCGTGGCTGGAGGCGCTGCACGATTTCGTCGGCGTTGAGGCCAACGCCCTGGGCCTGATCATCCCGGAGTCGGGAAACGACACGAGGGGGGACCTGACCTGGCGCGAGACCAGGGCATGGCTCGAGCGTTCCGGTTCGCAGCCCGAGCTTGTGAGGATCGACCTCGGGTCGGTGAGCCTGATCTGGACTCGGTCGACCAAGGAGGCCAACGCAGCGCGGGAGTCGGCGATCATGTCGCCCGCATTCGACAGCCCTCGCTTCGAGCAGATTATTTCGCTTACAGGTACGGCCAAAGTGAAGAATCGGTCACGAGAGGTCCTGAAAGACGCCCGCCTGGTGCGGCGCTGGAGGCCGGAGGACCAATCCGGGCCGGCCTAAACGCGAAACTTTCAGCAAAAGCGCTAGGAAAATCTCAGCCCGCCCCTGCCCCGGGCGACCGCTCGGACGCTAATATGTAGCATGGCTGGCGATGGGAGCGGTGTGGACGTTCTTGGGCACCCTGCAGGCGGAATCGAGAGCGGCAGGCTGGCCGAGCTCTTCGGGTTGCTCAGCGACCCCGCCCGGGCCGGTATCCTCTACGCCCTCCTGGAAGCGGGCCCCCTTTCCGTCGACGACCTGACCACCTGGACCGGCGCCCCCTCCAGCCGGGTTGCCGACGCTCTCAGGGTGCTTCGCAGCGCCCGGGTGGTGACCAGCCGCAAATCCGGCAAGACGGTCGTCTACAGCCTGGGAGGCGACCGGGTCGGTAAGCTGCTCGAGGTGGCGAGCCGTTCCGCCGCAGGCCGGCGCCTTCGCCTCAGGAGCCTGGACACCACGCAGTCCGCCTAGCCGCCGCACCCGCCTACCTCATGCGCAGTTGATGCCCTCGGCAGGGCGGTAGAGCGCGTTCACCCGGTCAACTTTGGTCGACGAGTCGGCCACGAAGGTGATCGTTCGCTGGGTGCGCACCAGCTTGCACGGTCCCCTGGCCTCCTCGGTCTGACCCGTCTGCGCGACGTTGGCCCACTTGGTGGAGTACAGGCTCACCGTGATGCTCGACCGCGTGTAGGTCGGCCAGATGAGCACCGGGTGCGGGCTGGAGTTTCGGATCTGCAGGTCCGGGTTGGGGTAGGAAAGCGTTGCCTCCCGGCCGTACGGGTAGCGGGAGATGTACAGGCTGTGCGACTGGTACTCGGGGAACTCCAGGCCGGCGAAGAAGGCGGCGTTGAACAGCGTGGTGGCGAATTGCGAGATCCCGCCCCCCACCGACTCCTCGAACTTGCCGTCCTGGATGACCGCATCCACGACGAATCCCTTCTCGGTGGTGCGCTCTCCGACGAACTTGTTCACCGAGAACGTCTCGCCCGGCTCGATCACCTGACCCCGGATCAGGTCGGCCATGAGGTGAATGTTGGTGACCCGGGGCTGCCCGGCGGCGTGGTTGGTGGTGAAGGTGCCCACCAGCTCTTTGATCCCGGACAGCGAGAGCTCGTCGGCGCTGACCTTGGGCGGGATCTCGACCACCGGAAGATCGACCGGGCGGACCGGTGAGCTGAACAACGCGGTTTCGAGGATCGCGCCGGCGGTGTCGGCGCAACAGCCGAGGCCGGGCACGCCCGGGGCGATCGTTACCACGCCGTCGACCACGTCGAAGGCGGCGTCCTTCGGCGCCGGGTTCGGTTTGTCCAGCAGCTTGCGGACGGATGTGGTCGCAGCCTTCTGGTCGACCCTCAGGATCAAACCGTCCTCGGTTGAGCCTCGTCGCAGCCAGGCGCGCAGGGTCTCGGGCGGAACCAACGCCTGCTGGTCGCCCGCCTTCACGTCCAGCCCGGGGGCGGTCAGCTCCTCGCCCTGTTCGGCCAGCCGGCGACCGTCCTCCAAAGTGAACCGGGGAGCGACCTCTCCCCGGTCGACCTCCACCCTGATCGGCAAGCCCCCGGCGGCCGCGTCGGGCAGGGTCTCGATGACCTGAGCAGCGTCGATCCCGGTGCCCGGTTTGCCTGCGACCGGTTCCAGCCGTCCCTCGACCTCCCGGATGGCAGGCTCGGTTGGAGGGGTGCGGGGGCCCGGATCGGCTTGGTCCACCACCTGGTAGACCGCTTTGCGGTCCACGGAGATGCGCACCGGAGCTTCGCGTTCGGTGAAGAAGGACTTCAGCCAGCCCCAGATACGGTCGACGATCGATCCGGCGGTCTCCAGGGCAAGGGTGTCGGTCACGGTGGGCTCGACCTGGACCGCCAGGCCCAGGGACCGGGCAGTGGTGGCGAAGCCTCCCTGCGGGGCCACGACCTGTACCGGCGCCTCGGAGTACTCGGCCGCGACCCGGTTTGCGACGGCGGTCAACTCCTCGAGGTTCATCCCGCCCACCGGCTTGCCGGCCAGAGCCACGTTGCGCGCGACCCTGCCGTTCTGCCCTCCGTCGAGAGCCCAGGCGACCACCACCGAGACCGCCAGCAGCATGGGGAGTCCGATCAGAAAGAAGGCCTTGCGGCCCGGCCTTCTACGGGAGCTGTGGTGTCCTCGGCTTCTCTGCATAAGTGGGTGGGCGAGCGCTCCGCCGATCCCAACCTACACCGTTCTCGTGCCGGCTCCGGTTTGTTCGCCAGGAGTTGCCTTGTGGCAGGCCCGAAGAGTTATTCTGTGCACCGCCATGAAACCTCGTGCCTTCGCCCTCGGATCCCTGTTGTGCGCCATTTTCGCCATGGTGATCCTGGTGATCCCGTTCCTGGGTGTCTACACCTCGGGAGTCCTGGGCCCGGTGAGCGTTGCGCTGGGGGCAATCGGGGTCTCCCGGACCAAGGACGGCGGCCCCAACCGCAAGCTTGCCCTGGCCGGCCTGACCCTCGGACTCGTGGCGGTCATCCTGCTGGTCATCTTCATAGCCACCGGCGCCTACTCGGAGTATGCCCGGTAGTCCCAAAAGTTCGGGACATTCGGCCTGCCTAAAGGGGGCCATCCGGCAGATGTTTGCTCCGCCTCCGAAGCGTAAGGTCTTCTTATGGATTTCGGGGAACAGGCCTGGAAGGGAAATGTAATGACGGATAGCCAAAGGATCCGCCGGTCGGTTTGCCAGTCGGCAGGAAACCTCAACAGCCTTGCGGCACGGGTGGCGGCGGCCAAGCCGGTCCTTCTCGAAGCAAGAATGCGGACGGCCTGAGCCCCCCGCAGCCCCGCTCAAGTTTTAGCTCACTCGTCCTGAAGGCCCCGCTTGGCTTCCTGACCCTGTTGGACGGCCCGGGCAAACCTTCGCTCCTGCCGGCGCTTTTCGTGCGGGTTGGACCGTAAGACCTGGCTTTCGAGTTCCTTACGCAGTCCCAGGTAGGTCTCCAGCCGTTCCCGCCTCAGAGTCCCGTCCTCGATGGCCTTCTTCACCGCGCAGCCGGGTTCGGTCGCGTGCCCGCAGTCGCCGAAGCGGCACTGCATCGCCAGCTCCTCGACGTCCTCGAACGCCGCCTCCACCGACTCGGTGGACGCAGCAAGCCCAAACGCCCGGATGCCCGGCGTGTCGATGACAACGGCGCCGTCGGGCAGCAGGAACAGCTCACGGCGCACGGTGGTGTGTTTGCCCTTGGAGTCGCTCTCCCGAACCGCTCCCTCCACCGACAGCTCGCTGCCGGCCAGGCTGTTGAGCAGGCTCGACTTGCCGGCTCCCGACTCGCCCAGGAGCACGGCCGTCCGGCCCTGAATCGCCGCCTTGACCGCGTCCAGCCCGTCTCCGCTCTTCGAGGACACGGTGAGCACCTCGAGGCCCGGCGTCTCCCGGGCGATTGCCTCGGCAATCTCCGCCGAGTTGTCGAACAGGTCCGCCTTGTTCAGGATCACCACGGCGTTGGCCCCCGCATCCCATGCCTGCACTGCCCCGCGATGCACCCGCCCCGGGGTCACCGGACGGTCAAGCCCGCAGACCAGCAGGACGATGTCCACGTTGGCGGCCAGGAGCTGCTCCACCCCGCCCCGCCCGCTGCGGCGTAGAACCCCCCTGCGGGGCAGGGTCGCCAGGAGGCGGTCGCCGGCCACGGCGACCCAGTCGCCGGTAACCATCTCGCCGGTCTGCCCGGCGATCTCGATATTCCGGACGTCGTCATCGGTTGCCACGCGGATCCAGCCGCGGTCACGCCTGATGACCCGCGCGGGCTCGGCGCCGGCGATCGTCACCTCGGCCATCTGGGCGGTCCAGTAGTCGTCCCAGCCCAGGGAACGCAAAGAAAAAGAAGGGTTTGTCATCTGTTGTTTTCTACCTCGTATTCAAGCCGCAAGGGGCGGCGAACTGATCGGGGAAAGCGGCTAGCAGCGCGCGGAGGAAACGGCGGCATGCATGGCGTCTCCTCCTTCCCGGACGTTTTGCGAGGTATCTACCAGTATAGGCAGATCCGTCGGGGCTCCGTGAGGGGGTCCGATGTATCTTGGGCAGATGAGGAGGCGTTGGGCACCGTTTTGCGTCCTCCTGCCGGCATTGCTCCTCGGAGGGTCGTGCGTTCGCCCCGGGGGAGACATCGCATCGATCCGCCCCGAGCTGGATTTCGAGCACTACACCCTGGACAACGGCCTCGACGTCACGCTGAGTAAGGACGACCGGATCCCGATAGCGTCGGTCAACCTCTGGTACTCGGTGGGCCCGGCCAACGAGGTGGAGGGCCGGAGAGGTTTTGCACACCTTTTCGAGCACATGATGCTGCAGGAGTCGGGACACCGCCGGGGCGACTACTACAGCACGCTTCAGGCGGTCGGCGCGACCGGAGTCAACGGGAGCACCGACCTGGACCGCACCGCGTTCCTCGAGGACGTGCCGTCCGACCAGCTGGAGCTGGCCCTGTGGGCCGAGAGCGACCGGATGGGGTTCCTCCTGGACGCCGTCGACCTCAAGACCCTGCGCAACCAGCAGGACGTGGTCCGGAACGAGCGCCGCCAGAACGTCGACAACGCGCCGTACGGCCTGGCCCGGGAGGAGGTCTACCGGCAGCTGTTCCCGCCCGACCACCCCTACCACCACTACATCTTCGGCTCGCACACCGACATTCAGTCGGCCGAGCTGGACGAGGTCCGGGACTTCTTCCGCCGTTACTACGGGCCGAACAACGCCAGCCTGGCGGTGGTCGGCAACATCGACATCGCCCGGACCAAACGGATGGTCGACAAGTACTTCGGTTCGATTCCCAGGGGGCCTGAGGTGCCGGAGGTAGAGGTCGTGGTGCCGGAAATAACCGAGGAGAAGCGGGTGGTGGTCACGGACACCGTCGAGCTGCCGGCGGTCTACCTGTCGTGGGTGGTGGAGAACGACTTCGAGAAGGACGCGCACGGGGGGCTGGCCGCCCGGATGCTGGGGGGTGGAAAGGCGAGCCGGCTGTACCGGGACCTGGTCCATGACCTCCAGATCGCCCAGTCGGTGAGCGCCGACCTGCGCAGCCTGACCCACGGTTCGGTGTTCCAGATTGTGGCCACGGCCAAGCCCGGCCACACCGCAGCCGAGCTGGAGACCGCCATCGGGCTGGTCGTCAACCGAATGGCCGACGAGGGCCCGGGCGCCTCCGAGCTCGAGGCGGCCAAGGTATCGACCCTGGCGGTGACGTTGAAGAGCCTGGAGCCCTCCGACTCAGTTGCCGACCGCCTGAACGCCTACAACCACTTCTTCGGGGACCCGGACCAGCTTGCAAAGGACCTGGCACGTTTCAGGGAGACCGGACCCGACGACGTCCGGGACTTCATGCGGGAGGAGCTGGCCCGAAACCGCCGGGTGGTGGTTCACGTCAACCCCGGCCCGAAGGTGCTCCCGCCGGACCCTCCGGCCCCACCCCCGCCCGTCGAGGATCCCGGTCCGCGCCCGGTTTCGGCCGAGCCCTGGCGCAACACGGTTCCGAGGGCGACCGATGCCCCAGTGGCCGAGCTTCCCCTGCCCGACACGTTCAAGCTCGACAACGGGCTCACGGTTCACCTGGTCAGCCGTCCCGAGCTGCCCCTGGTAACCGTACAGCTGACCGCCCGGTCGGGAACTGCCGGCGACCCGGCCGGTATGCCGGGCCTTGCCTCGTTCACCTCCGAGATGCTGAACGAGGGCGCAGGGGAGCGTTCTTCGTTGCAGATCGCCAACCAGGTCACCGCCATGGGATCGACTCTCGAAACGGGCTCATCCCGGGAGGCGAGCTGGGTGGTCGCCCAGTCGTTGAAGCCCAACCTCGATGAAACCGTCGAGATCCTGGGCGACGTGGTGCTACGGCCCACCTTTCCCCTGGCGGAGGTCGAAAGGATCCGCAGCGAGCGGCTGGCCGCCCTCCAGCAGCAGCGCAACCAGCCGATGACCTCGGCGTACAAGGTGATGTGGCGCGAACACTACGGGGATGTGCACCCCTACGGCCACCTGGGCCTGGGGACCGAGCAGGCGAACCGGGCAGCCGTCCGGGACGACCTGGTGCGCACCCACCGGGATGTGTTCCGGCCGCCGAACGCGGCACTGATCCTGACCGGAGACCTCGACGAACGAGAAGCCAGGCGGCTTGCCGAAAGGGTTTTCGGCGACTGGACGGGTGACGAGCCCTCGAGGCGGTCTCCTCCGGCCCCGGAAACATCCGGCGACCGGCTGTTTCTCGTCGACCGTCCGGGGGCGCCCCAGACCGCGCTGGTCCTGGCCCAGCCCGGCCTGGCACGGGATGACCCGGACTGGAGCAAGCTTCAGCTGGTTAACCAGGTGTTCGGAGACCTGTTCTCCAGCCGCCTCAACCAGACACTTCGCGAGAAGTCCGGCTTCACCTACGGGGTGGACTCGGAGATGTCGCAGGGCACCGAGCCCGGCCTGCTGTACGTCTCGATGTCGGTTGCCCGCGAGCATGCTGGGGCCTCGGTGGACCGCACCCTGGTGGAGATGACCAAGCTGAAGGAGTCGGGCATTACCGAGGCCGAGCTTAGGGAGTCCAGGGAGTCGATTCTGAGATCGCTTCCCTCCCTGTTCCGGACGAACGGCTCGACGGCCGGCACGGTCGCCCACCTGTACGCCCTGGGACTGCCCCAGGATTACTACGCCGGGCTGGAGAGCCGCCTGTCCAAGGTGACCGCTTCCGACGTGGCGGCCGTTGCGCAGAGGTACCTGAGGCCCGACGCGGTCAAGGTGATTGCAGTAGGGGACAGGGCCGCCACCGAGGAGCAGCTTGGATCTTTGGGCCTGGGACCGGTGATTCTGCGGGACGCCGACGGCCTGGTGCCGAAGATCTAAAAATTGGGTATTGCGTTACAAACTCGTCGGTGTAGGCTGGTAGTGAGAAAAGAGTTAGTAATACCTAACAACGGGACTGAAGGAGTCGACATGGCAGCGCCCCTTATCTGGCTGGCGATCTACCTGTCGGCAGGCTCCCTGGTTCTGTGGGCTTGTTACCGGACCTCGGTGTGCCGCCTCGGCTTCCGAGCGGAGCGTAACGCGAGGATCGCCGGATTCTTCTCCGGCTCCGGCGGCCCCAAGGGTCCGTTGTCCGTGACCACGGAGCGGGCGCCCGCCTCCCGTTAACCCGCCTCATCAGGCGTACCCCCGGATGAATGCCAGGCTTGAGTTCCTACCCTCCGGGCTGATTCGCGCCCTCGAACGATTACAGTGAAAGCCGTTCCCCTTTAAGGAGGGCCATCTTGGCATTTTCGGACCGCACGCAAGAAGCGATGAATTCGCAGCTCAAACTCGAGATCCAGGCGTTCTACACGTACCTGGGCATGTCGGACTACTTCGACTCCGTGAGCCTGCCCGGGTTCTCCCAGTGGATGTTCAACCAGTCCCAGGAAGAGTGGGCACACGCCATGAAGTTCCGCAGCTTCATCCAGGATCGCGGCGGACGGGTCCAACTTTCGGATATCGCCCAGCCAAAGTCGTCGTACTCGTCGGCTTTGGAGGTCTTCGAGCAGGCCCTCGAAAACGAGCAGATCGTCAGCGAGTCCATCTCCAACGTCTACGCCATCGCGGAGGAGGAGAAGGACTTCGCCAGCCAGGCGTTCCTCAACTGGTTTGTCACCGAGCAGGTGGAGGAGGAGAAGACCATGAGCGACATCATCGATTGGGTGAGGCGCATGGTGGATTCGCCGCAGGGCCTGTTCCTTCTCGACGAGAGGCTTGGCCAGGGAGGGCTCATGGGCGCCACCGGGACCGAGGATCAGACACCTGCCTAAATGACATCGGGGGGACTTAAACAGCTCTCCCCGTATCCCTTTCGCCGGACCATTCGTTCACAAGAATGCATGACAACCCCAAATCCGGGGTAGTCTGGCTACGACCCGCCCGGTTGACCATGTAGAACAGGCCAGCCTCCGTCAACTTTTTGGCCGACGGAAATCGAGTATCGGACTCGGGCAGGGATCAGGTTTCCGCCCCGAAACCACGCCGGAAATGGCCATCCGGCATACCGCCGACGCACCGGCGGATCCAGGGACAAAACCCCTGTTTTTTTGCTGCCACTCCGTAGCCGATCTACGGAGGGCTTCTTTTGCTGCACCCAAACGACGAGAGAAAGGAGTTTTGCGGAGTTTCTTCTACTTGGAGGTTCATCTTGAGACGTGTACTACTAACCGCTTGTATCGCAGGAATCCTCGCCCCCGTCGGACTGGTATCGGCTGCACAGGCAGCCCCCGGCGCCGACGAGTCGGTCGACAGAATCTTTGCGGAGGCCCTGCCGGGTAACCGGACCGAGGCTCCCGCACCGGCCCCAGTCCCGGCCATGCCGCTTCAAGTCGCAAAACCGGCGGCGCAGCCCCAGCCCGTCGCACCGATTGCCACGCAGGGATCGATTTCAGCGCCCAGGCCATCGGTGGCGGAAGTAATCGCCCGGCCTGCAGCGGCCCCGGCGCCTCAACCGGCGCCTGCAGCAGCACCGGCGGCACGGCCCGCCCCGGCACCAGCACCGGCCCCGGCCCCGGTTCGTTCCTCGGCACCCGTTCGTACGGTGTCCAGCACGGCCTACTGCCTTACTGGCCGGATGGCTTCGGGTAGGTTCACCTACTACGGTGCCGCAGCAATGAACGGCGTGCCCCTCGGCTCCCGTTACCAGGTGCTCAGCGGCCCCCGGGCCGGGACCACCCTGGTGGTAGAGGACCGGATCGGCCACAGCAGCGGCTTTGACATTGCCTACCCCGGCAACTGCGGAGCAGCCAGGAGCTACGGCCGCCGGACAATCACCATCCAGCAGGTTTAACCCCCGAAAGTTAGTTCGGGTTGGCGCCCCGGAAGCCGAAAGGCTTCCGGGGCGCTTTTATGTCCGGGCCCCGGAAGCAATAGGGTGTGAACCGTGAAAGCTTGCAAGATCCGGGTATCCCCGGCCGCCGCCCAGCTGATCGACGGGTTCGAGAGAATCCGCAAAGGCATGGGTGTGCCCGAGAGCTTCCCGCCGGAGGTTGAAAAAGAGGCAGCCCGGGTCGCCCTCAGAAAGTTTCCCACCGGTCCGGGGCGTGCCGACCGCCGCGAGGTCGAGCTCTTGAGCATCGACCCGCCCGGCAGCATGGACCTGGACCAGGCTTACGC
>DASTUJ010000146.1 GCA_035759705.1 Actinomycetota bacterium
GCCGTTTTGGGCGAGGGCCACGTGCCCGCCAACTACCTGGACTACCTTCAAATGCTCGAGGACGTCTTCGCCGAGTGCGTGCGCAAGCTCGAGCCGGGAGGCCGGATTGCGGTGAACGTTGCGAACCTGGGGCGCAAGCCCTACCGTTCGCTGTCGTCGGACGTCATAACCATCTTGCAGGACCGCCTGCGCCTGCTTCTTAGAGGTGAGGTCATCTGGCAAAAGGCCCGTGGGTCATCCGGATCCTGCGCCTGGGGGTCTTTCCAGCGCCCCGCCAACCCGGTGCTGCGGGACCTGACCGAGCGGGTGATCATTGCCAGCAAAGGCCGCTTCGACCGGGCGCTCACAGCCAAGGAGCGGGAGGAGCAAGGCTATCCCTCCAACGCAGACCTTTGGAGAGACGAGTACATGGAGGCCACTACCGACCTTTGGGAGATCCCTTCGGAGAGCGCGACCCGGGTGGGACACCCTGCCCCCTTCCCCGTGCAACTGCCCCAGCGGCTCATCCTGCTCTACACCTACCAGGACGATCTGGTTCTGGATCCCTTCATGGGGTCCGGCACCACCGCCGTGGCCGCCATCCGCACCGAACGGCGCTTCTTTGGTTATGACATGGACGAGGAGTACGTAGCCCTGGCGCGCGGACGGGTCACCGAAGCCAGGGCTGCCCAGGTGATCCGGGAAAACGATCCGGAACAGCTACGGCTCGAGTTGCGAGCTACGAGGGTCCCCCCCACCGAGGACATGGGCTTCCAGCAGCGTGCGGTTGCCGAGGGCCGGGCTGCGAAACAGATCGCAGAGGCCATCCTTATGGACTGCGAGTTCGAGTTCATCGAAACAAACGTGCGCCTGCCGTCGGGCGTCGAGGTCAATTTCCGGGCCAAGGACAAAACCGGCGGGACCTGGCTCTTTGACGTCTCGGGCGGGTTCACCAGCAACCGGCCGGGGCTGAAGCGAACCGACACCCTCTGGAAGGCGCTCGGCAAGGCCGCCGTCCTCCACCAGACGTCTCAAGGGACGCCGCTTGTTCTGCTCACCACGGACAAGCCGCCCAAGGGAACCGCCGGAGACGTGGCACTCCGGGTGGTGCTCGGCGAGGACAAGCCGATTACCGACGTGATCTCGATGAAGTCCGCTCTCGACCTTGCGCGGTTGCAGCTTTACGCCGAGAAGGGGCCTGTTTTCCATCCGGAGCCGGCGCCCGCCCCGGCACCGAACGGCCGGGTGGCGGCAGCGCACCGGGTTTCGAAGAACGCCCGGGTAACCCGAAAGGTCTAACTCGCCTCGTTGGGCGTCGGCCAGGGCGCTATGTCCTGCCAGCGCTGGTCGATCTTGCGCAGGGTGTCGACTATGAAGTCGATGGCTCTGCCCGCATCGGTGAACAGGTGGGCGTCCTCGGTGAAGCTGATCAGGACCTTGCCCTTCACTGCACCGGTCCCTACGGCGAGCTGGCGGGTGACCCGGGCCTTCGGGGTCATCACGAGGTCGTGGGTCGACCAGACCGCCCACCGGTCCCCGGGTATGTCCCTGACCAGCAGGAAGGCGTACTTGCCCGCCTCCACCAGCTTGCGGAGAGCGAGCTCGTCGAGGATCAGCAGGTCCCTCTCCGGCACGTCGGGCCGGTATCTGGTCCAGCCCCTGTACACCTGGCGTTTGGCCTTCAGCTCCACCTCGAGCAGGCGGGCGCCGGGGCCCACAAGCTGGTAGTCGAGCCGGTCGGTGGAGGCGGTGGAGCACTGAAGCATCGCAAGCTCCGGGTGGGCGGCCAGCTCGTTGCGGACGTCGGCCTCCAGCCGGTGGCGCTCCTTCAGGTCGGTCTTCCAGTCGGCAGGCAGGCGGTCACGCATCGGGGGGCCCGGTGTCGAACAGCTCGGGCTGGCTGAAAACCTCGGTACGCCACACGGAGGGCAGCGGCTCGGCCGGCGCCGGCGCCTCGGTCAGGTGCCTGCGAAACCGGCGGAACCCGGCGAGGTCCCCGACGGTGGCGGCCACGTCGAATATGTCGGTGTGCAGGTCGGCGAGGATGCGCCCGGCGCGGCTGTCCACGTCCGGCAGGTGCGAGGTGACCACCAGGATCGGCAGATCGGTGCGGCGGGCGATCATCAAAGCCCGGCAGCCCATCTTCAGCACCGTGTCGTTGCGGCGAAGGCCTGCCCTTGGCCCGTCGTCGGGCGTACCCCGGGCCAGGAGCACGAACAAGGCGCCGTTCTGGCCGCGGACTAGGCCGTCGGTCGGGTAGTTGCCGAACTTGAGCTTGTCCGACTCCAGCTCGCCACCGGCCTGGACGATCCACTCCCGGGCCATCTCCTTGAAGTCGGCCCCTGCGGCCGAGGCCAGCGCCTGAAAGGCGGCGTACGCCGGAGGGATGTCCTCGTAGGGCTCGTCGGCCAGGCTCGGGACCTCGAAAAGTTTGGTCATGCGCTTCTCCGGGCGGCGTTGCTTCGAGCGCTGCCCGCCATCCGGCCGAGGACGCCCGCAGGGTCGAACACTGCGGTAGACCCGGGCTCCGAAACCCTGGCCCTGAGTGCAGCGGCTGCGACGACCTCCACGCCGGCCCCCGAGGCAACCAGAAGGTAGTCCCCGGGTACGCCGGAGAGGCTGAGGCCGGAGATCTCCTGACCGAGTTGTCCCACATCCGCCCCCGAGCGGCCGAAGTGCCCGAGGGCGGCCAGCTTCACGACGTCGTCGGGCCCGTAGATACGGCGGCCCGGCCGGCCGACCCCCGCTTCAACCGAGGGCTTCACCCAACCCTGCCGCGCCCAGTAATCGAGCTGCCGGTAGGTGATGTTCGCCAGCTTGGCAGCCATCGGCCCGCTGATTGCGTGGGAGGCCCTCTGTGTAATCACGTTCTCATTACACGACACCAGGGTTATGTAGTCAAGGACCTCCGAAAATGTTACCGACGCCGGCTCTTATGCAAAAGACGGCTTCTCTTTATCCGGATCCTCCTCGGGCGGATCCTCCTCCCCCTCGCGCTTGACTGCGGTGGCTTGAGGCCTGACACCGGTGCCCAGCTCGAACTCGACCCGGTCGCCCTGCTTGAGGGTGCCGCTCCGGACCTGAGAAAAGTGGACGTAGACATCGGCTTCGCCATCGTCGGGGGTGATAAACCCCCAGCCCTTGTTGACGTCGAACGACTTGACCACACCCGTCGCCATCCACGTCTCCTTTCGGTTTGTTGTGCTCAGGCATCAAACCACGGCCTGCGGCAGGCATCCAGACCTCACGGGGCGGACCCCTTTTTTCCGCAGGTCCGCGCCCATGGCCAAAATGGTAGCCGGGCCTCGGATAACCTGGGCCGGTCCGACCGGGAGTATACGAGTGGGTACAGCTTCAACATGAACCCCCAGGAGCTCCACGATGCCGTCGTCACTTTGGGCACCGAGTTGCGGCGTGCGTCGTTCCCGCTCGACTCGCCCGGGAGCGCCGGCGCCCGGGCGGCGCAGAGCGCCCTCGCCGGGCAGATCGACGACTACCTGCTCCCCCGCCTCCGGGAGCTCGACGCCCCGCTGCTGGCCGTCTTCGGCGGCTCGACGGGCGCCGGCAAGTCGACGCTGGTCAACAGCCTTATCGGCCGCACAGTCTCGGCCACCGGCGTCCTCCGCCCGACCACCACCACCCCGATCCTTGTGACCTCTCCCGGCGACATCCGCTGGTTCGAGACCGACCGCGTCCTGCCGGGGCTGGCCCGGACCACCGGCAAGATGGAGCCCGGCTCGACCGGTCTCCACCTGGTCGCCGACGCCGACGTCCCCCGGGGCATGGCGTACCTGGACGCGCCGGACATCGACTCGGTGGTCAAGTCGAACCGGGAGATGGCCACCCAACTGCTGGCCGCCGCCGACCTGTGGCTGTTTGTCACCACCGCCGGGCGTTACGCCGACGCGGTGCCCTGGAGCTACCTGCGCCAGGCGCGGGAACGCAGCACTGCGCTGGCCCTGGTTCTGAACCGGGTCCCCTCCGAGGCGCTGGACGAGGTTCCCCGCCACCTGGAGGAGATGCTCCGGAAGGAGGGCCTGGAGGAAACCGTCGTCCTGACTGTTCCCGAGACCCCCCTGGAGGACGGGCGGATTCCCCACGGGGCGCTGCAGCCGGTCCGGGCGTGGCTGGATGCGCTGGCGGCCGACGCCGAGGCCAGGGCGGCGACCGTTCTGAAGACCCTGACCGGAGCGCTGGACTCGCTGCCGCCGAGGGTCGATGAGATCGCCCGGCAGATGGAAGCCCAGATCGCAGCCGCCGCCGATCTTGCGGGCGACGCCCGTAGGGTCTACGCCCAGGCGGTGGAGGAGGCCGAGGAGGTGCTGAGCGGGGGGACGCTGCTCCGGAGCGAGGTCCTGTCCCGGTGGCACGAGTTCATCGGCACCGGGGACGTCATGAAGAGCCTGCAGAACACGATCGGCAGGATTGGGGACCGCATCAAGGACGTGGTCACCGGAAGGCCGCCGGTGGCGCACGAGGTGCAGACCGAGGTCGAGCGCAGCATCGAGACGGTCGTGATTTCGGTCGCCGACCGGGCGGTGGAGCGAACGGTGGCCGCCTGGAAGATGTCGTCGCACGGGGAGTCGCTGATCGCCGCCGGCGCCGCTCCGCAGCAGTCGTCCCCGCAACTGCGGGCCGGTGTCGAGACGGAGGTCCGGGCGTGGCAGTCGACGGTCATGGACCTGGTGAAGGAGCAGGGGCCCGGGCGCCGGGCGGCCGGGAGGGCGGTCTCGTTCGGGGTCAACGCCGCCGGCGCGGCCCTGATGCTCGTGGTCTTCGCCCACAGCGGCGGGCTGACCGGCGGTGAGGTGGTGATCGCAGGGGGGACGGCTGCGCTCAGCCAGAGGCTGCTCGAGGCCATCTTCGGCGAGGAAGCGGTCCGCACGCTGGCCTCCCGGGCGAAGGGGGACCTGGTCAAAAGGCTGACCCGGCTGCTGGACGCCGAGGCCGACAGGTTCGCCGCCGCGGCCACCCGGCACGTTCCGGCGCCGAACCAGGTGGAGCAGCTTCGTGCGGCGCTGGAAGCGGTCCGGGCCGGACGGCCGTGAAACCGCTCCTTCGCAGCAAGCAGGCCCCGGACCTGGACGACCGGCTCCAGGCGCTGCGCCGGGTGGTCGACATCGGCCGCGACCGGTTCGACCCCGCCCTGGTCGACGACGCGCGCGGCGTGCTGGACCGGGGGACCGAGCGGATGGGTTTCGGCAAGAACGTGACGGTGGTTGCGCTCACCGGGGCGACCGGCACGGGCAAGTCGTCGCTCTTCAACCGGCTGAGCGGTACCGACCTGGCTCAGGTGGGGGTCCGGCGCCCGACCACCTCCACGTCGCAGGCGGTGGTTTGGGGGGAGGCCTCCGCCGTGCTCGACTGGCTGGGGGTGGCCCGCCGGCACGGGCTGAGCGACCCCGCTCTGGACGGCCTGGTGCTCCTCGACCTGCCGGACCACGACTCGACCCACGTCGAACACCGCATAGAGGCCGACCGCCTGGTCCAGCTGGTCGACGTTTTCGTCTGGGTGGTCGACCCGCAGAAGTACGCCGACGCCGTCCTCCACGACGACTACCTGCGGCCGCTGGCCGGGCACGCGGCAGTCACGGTGGTCGTGCTCAACCAGGTCGACCGGCTGACCGAGACCGAGAGGCGGCAGTGCCTGGCCGACCTCTCCCGCCTGCTGAAGGACGACGGCCTCATCGGGGTCAAGGTCCTTTCGACCTCGACCGTGACCGGCGAGGGCATCGATGCCCTGCAGGAGACGATCGCGACCCGGCTGCATGAGGAGAGGGCCGCCGCCGAGCGGCTGTCCGCCGACCTCGACGGCCTGGCCGCACGCCTGGCCCCCCTGTGCGGCTCATCGAAGTCGCCCGGCCTCGGCGGCTCCGAGCAGGACAGACTCGTCGACGCCCTGGCCGAGGCAGCCGGTGTCGATGTGGTCGCAACGGCGGTCGCCCGGGCCCACCGCCGGGCGGCGGCGCTGGCCATGGGCTGGCCGTTCACCCGGTGGCTCCGGCGCTTCCGGCCCGACCCGCTGCACCGGCTCCACCTCGGACGGGGCGGCGAGGGGGGACGGACGTCGCTCCCCCAGGCGACCCCGGTCCAGAGGGCCCAGGTCGACAGCGCGGTGCGCCGGGCGGCCAACGCCGCCTCCTCGGGCCTGCCCGCCCCGTGGCCCGACTCGGTCAAACGCCGGGTGGCGGACTCTTCCCAGACCCTGCTGGGCGACCTGGACGCCTCGGTGTCGTCCACCGACCTGCAGGAGTCGAGCCGCCCCGGGTGGTGGAGCGTCGCCAACGGCGTGCAGACCCTGCTGGCGACCGTCGCGATCCTGGGGTTCGCCTGGCTGGCGGTCCTGTTCGCCCTCGAGTGGTTCCAGATCCCGCGGCCCCCGACTCCGGAGGTGGAGAACGTCCCGTGGCCGACCCTCGCCCTGCTGGGCGGCCTGCTCGCCGGCTTCCTGCTAAGCGTCCTCTTTCAACAACTGGCGAGGCTCGGCGCCCGGCGCCGGGCGGCGCGGGCCCGGAACGCCCTTCGGGAAGGTGTGGCGCAGATCGCCGACAGAGACGTGGTTTCGCCCATCCGGGACGAGCTGGGCCAGATGGAGTCGTTCTGCGCCGCGCTGGAAACGCTCAAGCGGGGCGGGAGATAAAGACACCGGGCGCCCCTAAGGGCGCCCGGTGTCAGAAGGTGTGGTGGGAGAAGGATTCGAACCTCCGAAGCTTACGCAACCGGTTTACAGCCGGCTCCCTTTGGCCACTTAGGTATCCCACCGAGGAAGGCTTGGCGGCGGCTTCGCCGCCCCCAACCTGTGAACAGCCCTGGCGGGCTGTTGTCGCATTAGGATAAAGCAACAAGGCAAACGAATCTGGGGGCACCGTGGCGCAGGCATCTTTCGACGTGGTGAGCGAGGTCGACAACCAGGAGGTGATCAACGCCCTGGACCAGGCCCGGCGCGAGATAACTCAGCGCTTCGACTTCAAGAACACCGGCACCGAGATCGAGCACGCGGGCGAGCAGATCACCATCCGGTCCAACTCCGAGGGGCGGGTCCAGGCAGCGGTCGAGGTTCTGAAGGAGAAGATGGTCCGCCGCAACGTCTCTCTGAAGGCCCTTTCCGAGGGCAAGATCGAGCCGGCGGGCGGGTCGACGTTCAGGCAGGTCATCGACATCGTGCACGGCATCTCCGAGGAGAAGGCCCGGACGATCAACAAGTTCATCAAGGCTTCGGGGCACAAGGTGCAAAGCCAGATCCAGGGCGACCAGCTGAGGGTGTCGTCGAAGTCCCGGGACGACCTGCAGGGGGTCATCCAGGCGCTGAAGGAAGAGGACTTCGGGATCCCGCTGCAGTTCACGAACTACCGCTAGTGTCCGACGACTGCATCTTTTGCCGGATAGCCTCCGGAGAAGCACCCGCCCAGATCGTCTACGAGGACGAGGCGGTCTTCGCGATCATGGACATCTTCCCGTGGGCCGAGGGCCACACCCTCGTCATACCGCGGACCCACGCCCCGACGATCTGGGACATCTCACCGGACGACGCCGCCGCGGTGATCGGAGCCGCCCACAGGCTGGCGCCCGCGCTGCGCGATGCGGTGGGCGCAGAGGGCATGAACCTCCTCCAGTCGAACGGCCGGGCGGCCTGGCAGCAGGTCGACCACTTCCACCTCCACCTGATTCCGAGGTGGGAAGGGGACCCGCTGGTCCAGCCGGTCTCGCCCGCTGCGGGCGACATGAAAGCGATCGAAGCGACTGCGGCGAAGATCTCCAGGGCCCTGTCCGGGGCCTGAACCCCTCTTAGTTGATCAGCGCCTGGGTGACCGGGCCCAGCACGACCGCTGTCTTCGACGTGGAGTTCCCGATGAAGTCGGTCAACTTCTTCGTCCGGGAGTTGATAGCTCCGCGAACATCGGCCAGGCGCTGCTCCTCGCTCTTTTGCTCCTCGGTCAGCTGGACCTGTTCGACAGTCCCGCCCGAGGCGGTCTGCCGGGCCAGGCCAAGAACGCCCAACGTCGGGTCCATCATCGAGAACCACATGACGTCCTCGGGAGCCGTGATCGACGTGTTCTGGAGAAGCTTGTCGACCTCCTTGGTCACAACGATCCCGGGAAGCACCGTCCTGCCGGCGGTGTTCGGAATACCGGACATGTTCCCGTTGACGAACTGAGTCGCCTGCTCCTCCGCCTGGCGCAGCGCGTCGTCGAGGAACGGCTTGGGGTCGCGGGCCGGGGTCCCGGGTCCACCGCCAGGGTGAAGCTCGAAGTGGAGGTGGGGAGACCCGCCTTCCGCGTTTCCGGTGTCGCCGACAAAACCGATGACGTAACCCTTCTCAACCCGCTGGCCGACCTGCAGGTCCCTGGCCCAGCTCTGGAGGTGGGCGTAGTAGTAGCCCATGCCGCTGTCGCCGCGCAGCCAGACCGAGATGCCGCCGGCGCCGGCGGTCCCCTTCTGGACCACCTTGCCCGCCTCGGACGAGACGATCGGGGTCCCGAAATCGGCGAAGACGTCGGTGCCCTGGTGGAGGTGGGGAACCGGCGTGTAGCGGGGGAAGCCCCAGTCGTGGCTGAAGTTGGCCTTGCCGGCGATGGGGAACGGCGAGGCCACGTTCAGCAGCGCGTCCTCCAACCTCACTCCCTTGGTGGTAGCGGGCTGGAGGCGTTCGAAAAGGGTATTTGTGTTCCGGGCGGGGGATCTCCGGATTGCCGGTAGGGCGATGGGAAACGGCTGGGTCCGCGGGTCCACGGGCGCTGCCGGAGCCGCAGCCGGCGGCGCCGGGGCGCCGGGAGCCGGTGCAGCAGGAGCAGGAGGAGCTGGAGCGGGAGGAGCGGGAGGGGGCGGCGCGGGGGTCGGCGGTGGTATCAAGAGGTTCAGCAGTTCCTGCAGCTGGGCGCTGGCAGGGACCGCGGTGAAGGCGACCAGTGAAAAAGCCATGGCGCAGCAGACCGCCAGATTTACTGCACGCCTCAAGCGAGTCCTCCCAAACTTCGACTAAGGCGCCGTCGATTGCCTTCCGCACGACGGCCGAAATGATACGGAACCCTACCGCGAATGAACCCGGGCAAGTCAAGCCAATGGGAACTTGGAAAATCCAACAGGAGCCCTTTCGGGCTCCTGTTGGGAAGTTATGGGGCGCAGATGGAGCTTTTCAGGCCGGATACCCGGTCCTGGCGGCCATCTCGTTCAGCCGGTAAATCCGCTCCTCTGTAGGCGGGTGCGTGCTGAACATCCGGGATGCACCCCGTGCCCAAGCTCCCCGCAGGGGGTTGACGATGAACATCGGGGCGGCCGAGGGGTTGACCGCCATCGGCACCCGCTGCGACATGACCTCCAGCTTGCGAAGGGCGCTGGCGAGCCCCTGAGGCCTGCCGGCGATCTCGGCGCCCAGCGCGTCTGCCGCAAACTCCCTCGAGCGAGAGACCGCCATCTGCATGATCATCGCGGCGATGGGAGCAACGATGCTCGCCACCAGCAGCCCGATAATGCCGCCCGGGTTGTCGTCGTCATCGCCACCGCCGAACATGGCTCCCCATCGGGCCATGGTGGCGACGAAGGAGATGGCGCCGGCGATCGTAGCCGCAACCGAAGCGATCAGGATGTCCCGGTTCCGGACGTGAGCCAGCTCGTGCGCCAGCACGCCTTCGAGCTCGTCGGGGCTGAGGATCTCCAGGATGCCCTCGGTCACCGCGACGGCAGCGTGGGAAGGGTTACGCCCGGTGGCGAACGCGTTCGGCTGTTTCGAAGGGATCAGGTGCAGGCTGGGCATCGGCAGTCCCGCCCTCCGGGTCAGGCGCTCCACCGCGGCGTAGAGTTCCGGCGCCTCCGTCCGGCTCACCGGCCGGGCCCGGCTCATCCTCAGCGCAATGCGGTCCGAGAACCAGTAGGAGCCGAGGTTCATCACTGCGGCAAAAACCAGGCCGAGCATTGCGCCGCTCCGGCCGCCCAGCAGATTTCCGAGAAACACCATCAACCCTGCAAGTGAGCCGAGCAGCAGGGCGGTCTTCATGTTGTTCTTCATGTCATCACCTCTTATTTCAAGAGTAGGGCTCACCTGCAGATACGAGGGCACCTGGTCGCTTAGAAAACGGTAAAAACCGGGGCCGGGTTTGTTAGCGGCGGGTCCCCGTTTCGTTAACTCCGTGTCAATTCTGGGCGCCGGGCGCCCATTTTGGGACCCTGAAGTTCCCGGCGGGAATACCCTTCGGCCATGGTCCCCGAACGCGAGCTTCTCCTTGCCGACGACACGGTCACCGGAGCGGCGTGGTGCCGCGCCCACAGCGACCTGGTCGAC
>DASTUJ010000147.1 GCA_035759705.1 Actinomycetota bacterium
CGTGGGCAGCCGTGGAGCTGGGCGGCCTGCACGAGGAGCTGGCCCGGCTCGACGAGGCCGAGCGCTGCTACCGGGAGGCGGCGGAGTCCCTCCACCCCGAGTTTGCCCCGTGGGCGATGCTCAGCCTCGGCAGCCTCCTGGAACGCCGGGGCCGGGTCGAAGGGGCCGAGGAGGAGTTCCTGCGTACGATCGAGTCCGCTCACCCCGACGCCGCCCAGTGGGCCGCGCTGAAGCTGGGGAGCCTGCTGGAGGCCTTGGGCCGGACCGACGAGGCGGAGAAGGCCTACCTCCCGGCGGTCGAGTCGGACCACCCGGAGATCGCCCCGTGGGCCGCCACGAACCTGGCGGACCTCTACGCCGGGACCGGGAGGGACGCCGAAGCCGAGGCAATGTACCGGCGGGTCATCGTTTACGAAAAGAGCGATGCTTCGCCCTCGGCGATGGTCAAGCTCGGAAGCCTGTTCCGCAGGCGGGAGGACCTCGGGTCGGCCGAGGAGGCCTACCAGCGGGCTATCGACTCCGGGCACCCCGACGCATCGCCTGCCGGGGCGGTGGCGCTGGGCGCCATGCTGGGCGAGCTGGGCCGGACCCGGGAGGCTCGCATCGCCTACTACTCCGCCATGGACTCGGGGAACCCCAGGTTTGCGCCCGCTGCCGCCCTCAGCCTGGGCAACCTGCTGGAGGAGACGGGGGACACCACCGGGTCAATTTCTGCATTCACCGTCGCCTCGGAATCCGGCGACCCGAACATTGCACCTTCGGCCGCCCTCAGCCTCGGGGGTCTGTACGCCTCCACCGAAGACTTCGAGCGCGCCGGGCGTTTCTACCGGGAGGCCATGGAGTCCTCCGACCCCGGCCTCTCGGCAGCCGCAGCCCTCAACCTGGGGGCGATGCTCGAGTCCCTGGAGGAGTACGACGGGTGCAGGAGCGCTTATCAGGCCGTGATTGAGTCCGAGAGCGCCGACTACGCACCGGCTGCAGCGCTGAGCATGGGCGGGCTGCTGGAGCGTCTGGGGGACATAGGGGGCGCCCGGGCTGCCTACGACCTGGCGGTTGCTTCGAAAGCCCCCGACGTGGCGCCCTGGGCGGCGGTGAGCCTCGGAGCCCTTCTCGAGGGCTCCGACTCCGAAGAAGCCTGTGTTGCATACGAAGAGGCGATCTCAGCGGGCCACGACGAGGCTTCGCCGGCGGCGGCGGTGAAGCTGGCCGACCTGCTGGGACGGCTGGGCCGGGTCGGCGAAGCCGAGGGCGCCTACCGGGCAGCCATCGACTCCGGGAACCGGGACGTCCTGGGCTGGGCGGCGGTCAATCTGGGCGATCTGCTGGCCTCCGCCGGACGGCGGGAAGAGGCGGTGGACGAGTACCGCCGGGCGGTCAAGGCCCGCCAGCCCGAGTTTGCACCGGCAGCGGCAGTCAAGCTCGGGGATCTGCTTGCGGAGCTGGGGGAACCTGTAAAAGCCCAGGACGCATACCGGGAGGCGATCCTGTCGGGAGACCAGGAACACTCCGTGGATGCGGCGCTAAAGCTGGGTCTGCTTCTTCAACGGTCGCGCGGCAGCATATAATTCGGGGTCAGATCAAGCCGCCAGCACAACCACAGGATCGATTTTGATGGACCTCAACCGGCCTCTTCCCCGTGTGCCTCAGCAGCCTCGGCCTGCCGTTTCTGCATCCCACTTCGTTCCCAACGACGGGTAACCGGTATCAGTATCAAAGCCCCCAGGACCACAACCGCAACCGCCTTGTCGGTAGGAACGTCGAGTCCGAACAGGACGCCGCTGAACAGGGCGACCCCCGCAAAGAACATATTGGCCACCCAATGAAAGAGCAGACCTCTCGGTTCTTCCTGCATCACGTCCATCCCTTCCGGGCCGGCCTGTTCGGGTACGCCGGGTTCCCCCGGCTTCCGGAAACGTTACCAGCGGACGGCAGCCTCCCGCCCGACGGTGAGGGCGGCGCCTGATGCCGGCCAGGAGGAAGGCGCCGCACTACGGGGTGGTCAACCCGAGGGGCAAAAAGCCTGCTCCGAGGCGGCCTCAGCCGGCCCGGCAGACTGCATCCAGGGGTCGGCCCCCCGCAGCCCGGCCGGGCAACAGCTACGCCCGCAGCAACGCCAGGCGGCCCCGGCGGAGCGGCATGAGGTCGGTCCTCAGCAAGTGGTGGCTGTTCCTGGCCCTGATCGTCGCCGGGTTTGTCCTCCTTCAGGTGGCAGGCTTCCTGACCGACATCCCGCTGCCGGCGGCGGCCCCCGGCGCCCAGTCGTCCAAGCTCTACGACTCGCAGGGCGAGCTGATCTACACCTTCCACGGGACCGAGAACCGCACGATCGTTCCGCTGGACCAGATTTCGAACAACCTCAAGCAGGCCGTGGTGGCCGCCGAGGACCGCAGCTTCTACACCCACCCGGGTGTGAGCATCAAAGGCATCGTCCGGGCGGCGCTCAGCAACGTCCAGGCCGGCGAGGTGGGCCAGGGAGCGTCCACCATCACCCAGCAGTACGCCAGGACGTTCGCCGAGGTCGGTAAGGAGCGCACCCTGACCCGCAAGATCCGGGAAGCGAGCATGGCGGTCAAGATCGAGAGGGAGTACTCGAAGGACAAGATCCTTGAGTTCTACCTGAACACCGTGTACTTCGGCCGGGGCGCCTACGGGGCCGAGGCGGCCGCACAGTCCTACTTCAAAAAGTCGGCGAAGGACCTGGACCTGGCGGAGTCGTCCTACCTGGCCGGGATCATCCGGTCCCCCAGCAGATACCAGCAGGAGACCAACCCGCAGGGCGTTCCGATCATCAAGGACCGGGTGCTGGTATCCATGAACCAGGCAGGCTTCATAACCCCGGGGCAGGAAACCGAGGCAAAGTCGGTCGACCTGGCTTCCCGCTTCAAGTTCGGCCTGAGCGCCGAGCTGGACTCCCCGCGGGCCGGCTACTTCGTCGAGTACGTCAGAAAGCTGCTGCTGCGCGAGTTCAAGATCCAGGAAAAGGACCTGCTGGGCGGCGGGCTGAAGATCTACACCACCCTGGACCTGCGGATGCAGGACGCGGCGGAGAACGCAGTTCGCTCCACCCTGAACGCCGATAACGACCCCGAGGTCGGCCTGCTGGCGATGGACCCCCAGGGCCAGGTGAAGGCCATGGTCGGTGGACGCAACGTCGACGACCCCCAGCGGGCCCGGGGGTTCAACTTCGCCGCCAACCTGCCGGGGGAGGATGGGGGCCGGCAGGCGGGGTCGGCGTTCAAGCCCATCGCCCTGGCAGCGTTTGTCGACGAGGGCAAGTCGATCAAGTCGACCTTCCCGGGGCCGGGAAAAATTTCGATCGACTCCAGGCTGTGCCTCAACGAGGGCAAGCCGTGGGAGGTGTCCAACTTCGAGAACGCCAGCTACGGCAGCCTCGACATGACCCAGGCGACCACCAAGTCGGTCAACACCATCTACGCCCAGATGATGGAGAAGGTGGTCACCCCCAAGAGCTTCATGTCGATGGCTGACAAGCTGGGGATCAACATCCCGGCGGTCGACGAAGGGTGCGCTTTGACCCTGGGAACCAGCCCGGTAACCCCGATGGAGATGGCGAGGGCATACGCGACCTTCGCCGCCCGGGGCAAGCGGCCGGACCCGCTGATCGTCACCAAGGTCGTGTCGCCGCAGGGGGAGACCATCGCCGAACGCAAGCCCCGCAGCGAGCAGACTGTGAGCCAGAACGTTGCCGACACCGTGAGCTGGATCCTCAAGCAGAACATCACCGGGGGAACGGGGACCGCGGCCAGGCTGCAGTGGCCGGCCATGGGCAAGACGGGCACCGCGCAGGACCACCAGGATGCGTCGTTTGTGGGGGCCACGCCGGAGCTGGCGACCGCGGTGTGGATGGGCTTCCCGCCCGACCCCACCACCAAGGAGATTCCCCTCATGCAGAACGTGCGGGGCAAGAAGGTCACCGGAGGGTCGTTCCCGGCGACGATATGGAAGAAGTTCATGGCCGAGTCGCTGAAGCTCTATGAGAAGCACGGCGACTTCCCGAGCCCCAAGATCACCGGCGAGGTCATCAACGCCGGGCCCCCGCCGTGCCCGACGCCTCTACCTTCGGCCGCCCAGAACGGCGCCGACGGGGCCGACGGTGAGACGGTCATAGGCGAGGACGGCAAGCCGGCCGCCAGCAACAGCGGGTGCGGGGGAGTGTCGGCGTCGCCGTCGCCGAGCCCCTCGCCGTCGATCGACGAGTTCTGCGGGGAGTTTCCGTACGAGCCGTGCGGAACACCGGACCCCAACGACCCGACGCCGAGGCCCAGCCGGTCGCCGAACTGTCCGTTCCTGAGGTGCGCGACCCCAACACCGGGGCCGACTCCGACCCAGGGTGGACCCGGCCCGACGCCTTCGACCCAACCGTCTCCGCAAGACACGGGCCTCTTCGCGCCGTGTTTCCCGAACTGCCCTCCGTAGCAGGTCGGAGTTTCCTGAAGGTTTTTTACCAAGAGCCCCTCTGGGGGGCCGGTTTTGTCATAGGTGGTTCCTAGTATTTAGG
>DASTUJ010000148.1 GCA_035759705.1 Actinomycetota bacterium
CCTGCGAAAGATCGTTACGGCGCCCGGGGGCTACTGGTGGCTGGAGATCGTGGCCGCCGGGCTTGCGGCTTTCGGGATCTTTTCGCTCGCCCAGGCGCGTTACCGATCGGTCATGAACTCCTAGTACAGGTTCGTGGGAACCTGTACTAGTGAACCTGACCGTGGCCGCCTGGGTAGTAGGGATCCTGGCTGCCCTGTACGCGCTCCATCACGGAGCTCTTTGGATGGAGCGCCGCGGCTGGATCTTCTACCGGGACACCAAGGCCGGCTCCACCTCGAGGAGCAACGCGTTCATGCAGGTGCAGGCGATGTTCGAACCCCGTGCGGAGTACGTGGTCGAAGGCCGGCGGTCGGACGAAATCAAGGCCGCCGAGGACGCAGGCCCCGGCGGCCCTTCGAAGATTTAGCCCTTGGGTTACTCGCCCGGAGGGGGAGTGTCCGGAATCGGCTCGTCCGGCTTCAGGGTGACGTTGTCGGCGATCATCGAGGTTTCCGACTCCTGCACCGGCAGCTTGCCTTCACCACGCAACTGAACCATCTCTTCGGGGTCCTTCTTGATCGGGGCTACGTTCCCACTGAATGCCGTCGACGTGTCGATCGGGGTGTCGGGAATCTGTTCTGGATCCGGCATCTCAGGCATGTCGATGTCATCGCTGCTAATTACGTCGCCCATTTGTGGTCCTCCTCGAAGTCTGTGGATCCCTACCGCTCGTATACCCGCGCGTCGCCCTCGAAAAACAGGAGCGAGCGGATCCCGCGGCGGCGGTACGCTGAACGGGTGAGTACTTGGTGATCGGGTCACAGGAGCGCCAAACAAGCCGGTCCAACCTGTTGCGCTGGGCGGTGGTCCTTTCGATCTCGGCCGGTCTTATCCACGGGCTTAACGTCCAGGAGCACCTGGCGGAATGGTGGGGGTACGGGTTCTTCTTCCTGTTCGCCGCCGCCGGGCAGTTCGTCTACGGGCTGATCCTGATCGTCCAGCCCTGGAACTACGACGAAACGGGCGGGCGCCGGGACGGGAGGCGCTACGCACGCATGTTCTACCGGGGCGGGATCGTCGCCAACGGGTTCCTCATCGTCCTCTACCTGGTGACCCGCACAGCAGGCATCCCCTTCCTCGGCCCCTCTGCCGGGCAAACCGAGCCGTTCACACCGCTGGGGCTCGCAACCAAGCTGATCGAGGCGGCTCTGGTGGTGGTGCTGGTCATCATGGTCCGGCGGGACCGGCAGCCGGCATAGGGGCCCGATCCCCCTCGAGTAGGTATCATCGGATTGTCCAACGAAAGGGGTAGCTGATTCCTTCAGCAGCACCAGTCCCGGGTTCCACGTTTCGTCGCAGAGCTAGGGTTTACCTGGCCTTCGCCGGCCTGCTCATCCTCGCCGGGTGCAACACGAACTTCGGCCTCCCCGAGAGCGTCACCGAGCAGGGTGACGCCGTCTCCCACGTCTGGCGGTTCTTCACTCTCACCGCAGCCGCGGTGGGAGCGCTCGTGTGGGGGCTGATCCTCTGGTCGGTCTTCCGGTACAAGCGCCGCAGCGACGAGCTGCCCAAGCAGACCCTCTACAACATCCCGATGGAGATTCTCTACACCACCGTTCCCCTGATACTGGTCGCAGTCCTGTTCACCGTGAGCATTCGTGGAACCCGGCAGGTAGTCGACCGGGTCGAGGACCCTGACGTCACAGTCGACGTGACCGGTTTTCAGTGGCAGTGGCGGTTCGATTACCCGGAAGAGGGAGTGGTCGTGGTGGGCGAGACGGATCGTCAGGCGGAGCTCGTGGTGCCGGTTGGGGCCACCGTGCGGGTCAACCTCACCTCCACCGACGTGATCCATTCGTTCTGGCTCCCGGAGTTCATGATCAAGATGGATGCAATCCCCCACCGGATCAACGAGTTCGACATGAACGTCACCCGGGCCGGCACGTTCGACAGCGGCCGGTGCGTCGAGTACTGCGGCCTGAATCACGACGACATGCGATTCACCGTCCGGTCGGTTCCCCAGTCCGAGTTCGACGCGTGGGTAGCCGAGGAGTCTGCCAACTCTGAAGCTGGAGCCCGCCCATGACCCTTACCGAAGAACGCATCGAGCAGACCAATCCCCCACCGGCGCCGCGGGGCGGGATGCTCGACTGGCTGACCACCACCGACCACAAAAAGGTCGGCATCCTTTACATGGTCACCGCTTTTGCCTTCTTCATGCTCGGCGGCCTGCTGGCGATGCTGATCCGGACCGAGCTGGCCGCCCCGGGCAAGCAGGTGGTGAGCGACGGCACCTTCAACCAGCTGTTCACCATGCACGGCAGCATCATGATGTTCCTGTTTGCAGTCCCGTTCGCGGTCGGTCTGGCGAACTACCTGATCCCCCTGCAGCTCGGCGCGCCCGACATGGCGTTCCCCCGGCTGAACGCCCTCAGCTACTGGATCTTCCTGGCGGGCGGCATCACGATGGTCTCCGGCTTTTTGACCTCACGGGGCGCCGCCGCCTTCGGTTGGACCGCCTACCCGCCGCTGTCCGGCCCGATCTACTCCCCCGGCGCCGGAGGCGACCTGTGGGTGATGGGGGTGGCGCTGACCGGCACCGCGTCGATCCTGGGTTCGGTGAACTTCATCGCCACCATCTTCTTCATGCGGGCGCCGGGCATGACCCTGTTCCGGATGCCGATGTTCACCTGGAACATGTTCGTGGTCAGCTTCATGATGATCATCGCCTTCCCGGTTATCACGGCCGCCATGGCCATGCTCTACGCCGACCGCAACCTCGGATCGCACTTCTACGACGGGGAGGGCGGGGCGGTTCTGTTCCAGCACCTGTTCTGGTTCTTCGGCCAC
>DASTUJ010000149.1 GCA_035759705.1 Actinomycetota bacterium
GGCCGGGCTCGGCCTGACCGAGTCCTTCGACAAGATCGCCGAGGGCATGACCAGGCGCCGGGCGGAACGCAGCTCTCCCGAGCGGATGATGGAGAAGATGTTCGGGCTGGACCTCGGCAACGAGCAGCAGCGCCGGGGTTACCGCTTCGTGACGGCCATTGCCGCCGCAGGCGGGCTGGAGCACCTGTGGCAGAAGCCGGAGAACCTTCCGGACCTGGGAGAGCTGGCCCAGCCCAGCCGCTGGCTTAGCCGGATCGGAACCGGCTAGGCCCGGTAGGTCTGCACCACCACCGGGCCCTGCGGGCTCGAGTTGCCGGCGTTGGGCTCCCGGGTCACGGCCAGCGTCGCGTCGGAGCCCACCGGCTTGTCGACGAGGATCGTTTGCGCCCCCTCGTCCACGTCGAAGTCGGTGATCGGCTTCCGGTCGCCCTCGGCGATCAGCCACAGCGTGTAGACGTCGTCGTCGTCCGGGTCGCTGAGGCCCGTCACTATGACCGCCGCCTTGCCGTCCTCATCGGACACGAAGGCTTTGCCGTAGGCCTGGGGGAACTCCTCGGTCGAGCTCATTGGGAGAACGACCGAGTCGGGAGAGCTGATGATGCTGAGGGCCTCCTGCTGCCGCGCCAGCAGGATCTCCTGCTGGGTGACCTTCTTCTCCTGGTCGCCCAGCTGCCGGACGACCAGGCCGCCGACGAGAAGGGCAAAAACACACGCGGCCGCAAGCCCGCCGGCCCACTGCCAGCGCCGGCGGCGGTTGGCTGCGGGCCTCAGGACCACCGGGGCCGGCGCCGCCTGGGGCCGGGCCGTCCGGGCCGCCTCCTGCAGGATCCGGTCCCGAAGGCCTGCCGGTGCTTCGATGCTCGGGGCGGAGAAGGCCAGCATGCCGGCGGTCTCCTTGTGCTCTGCGAGCAGCTTGGAGCACTCGGCGCAGGTCCTGAGGTGGGCGACGAGCTCCAGCTCGTCCTCGGACGGCAGCGCATCGAGGGCGAAGAGCGGCACGAGCTCTTTCAGGTCGTCATGAGTCATAAGACCCAGTCACCTCGCTTTGCGCCAACAAAGTTCGCATTCGAATCATACCGTCGCGCATCCTCGTCTTCGCAGTGCCCAGCGGGATGTTGAGCCGGGCGGCCACGTCACTGTAGGTAAGGCCCTGCAGGTAGGCGAGCTCGAGCGCTTCTCGCTGGACATCTGAAAGCTGTCCCAGTGCTGCCCGCACCTTGGATTTGCGCATGGCGACCCAGGCGGCCTCGACGACCTCGTCCTCGGACGACTCCTGAGGCTCGGCCGCAAAGTTCTCCTCGCGGCGGTGCACCGAAGCCTCCCGCCTCACGGCGTCGACCGCCTTGTGGTGGACGATGCCCATGAGAAAGGAGCCGGCAGACCCGCGCCGGGCGTCGAAGCTGTCGGGCTTCTGCCACAGAGCCAAGAACGCTTCCTGCACGATGTCCTCCGCGATAGCCCGGTTGCCGCAAACCTTAAAAGCGAGCCCAAGGGCTGCGTTGCCATACCGGTCGTACAGCGCCGCAAGCGACTCCTGATTCCCGGCTGCCAGGCCGCCCAGGAGATCCGAATCATCGGAGGTCTCTTCGGCCTTGGATTGCCTTCTCATTCTGCTCTTCATCGTTTATTCGCAGTCGGGGTCGGGACGGATTGCTGCCTCGGACGACTCAGAGCTTATGCGCTGGTACGCCATCACATCCTTTACATGACTCCGGCACAAATTCAGGGGAACTCGATTTTTTTTCCTCGAAGGGCCAATCCGATCGACTCCCCAATTCGGAATAACAGCTAAAGGTTCGATCCGATAGGGAGGTAAGAAATGAGCTTGGCCCAGAAGTTTGCAACAACGTTCGGCGGCGTCTACGTGCTGGTCGGTATCGTCGGATTCATCTCGTTCTTCGGCGGCACCACCGACCAGACGCCGAGCGCGCTCTTGGGGATCTTCGGCGTCACCGCAGTGCACAACGTCGTTCACCTGCTCGTCGGGTTCGGATTCCTCGCGGGGGCCCAGAACGACCGAATCGCCCGCCTGGTCTCGATGACCATCGGCGCCGTCTACACGCTGGTCGGAGTCATCGGAGTGCTGAACCTTGCCCTCGTGAACGACCTGCTGAACATCAACCTTGCCGACAACCTGCTGCACTTCGCCACCGGCCTGCTGGCTCTGGCAGTCGCTTTCCAGGGTCGCAGGGCAGCCGTCACCGCCTAACCTTCAGCACACCAAACGGCGGCCTTCGGGCCGCCTTTTTGGTTTTCCGATTCCTGGGTCATGGTGTTAAAGTAATGCTTGAGGGCACAGCCCAGGTCCATGCGCACGTGCAGTACCAGCAGTTCCCTCCATGTCGGCCAGCCGACAAGGGTATTTGTAGAAGGAGGGAATTGCATATGGCCACTGGCACGGTTAAATGGTTCAGCGCCGAGAAGGGTTACGGCTTTATCTCACGTTCCGATGGGGACGACGTATTCGTGCACTTCAGTGCTATCGAAGGTGACGGTTACCGCAACCTCGACGAGGGTCAAGCCGTCGAGTTCGAGGTAACCCAGGGCCCCAAGGGTCTTCAGGCCTCCGCCGTCCGTCCGGTGGATCCCGCTTGAATTTAGCCTCCTCAGTAGCCTGGGAAGGCAAAGTCGGCGATGCCGACCTTAAAATCGAGATCCCACCCTCCGGACGTATCCACGCCGAGTGGAGAACTCCCGCAGGGACGCGCAGCAAGGTCGTCGACTCCATCGAGCAGCTGGAGCGGAGCGTGTTGTTCCAGCTGATCATCGGCCAGGAGGGCGGCTCCAAAGTCTGCGAAGAGGTGTCGGACGCCGTAGCCCTTTCGCTGGCGAACCGGGGCCCCTCAACCGGCCGTGACCCTGCGGCTCCCCCGCCCCCACGCCGCCGGGCCAGGCCCGGTGGACCGCCCAAGCGGCGAGGCGGAGCCGGCGGAAGCCGCGGTCGCCGGAGGCGGTAACCGGATCAAGATCAAAACAAAAAGGCCTGCGCTCCAGCGCAGGCCTTTTTGTTTGTCCGTTTCGTCAGCTCGCCACAGCCACCGGCTTGATGGCGGGCGGAGGCACCGAGCAGGTGGCGCACTTCGGATCCTTCCGCAGCTTCAGCTCACCGAACTCGGTGGACTGCGCGTCGAAGGTCAGGATGCGGCCGACGAGAGGTTCGCCGTATCCAACCAGGATCTTCAGCGCTTCGTTCGCCTGCAAAACTCCAATCACTCCCGGGAGCACGCCCAGGACACCGGCCTCACCTCAGGTGGGGGCCAGCTCGGGCGGCGGCGCCTCCGGGTGCATACACCGGTAGCACGGTCCCCCCTTCGCCGGCCAGAAGGTGCTTGCGTAGCCCTCGAAACGGTAGATCGAGCCGTAGATGCTCGGGATGCCGTACTTGTAGGCGGTCTCGTTGATCAGGTAGCGAGTGGAGAAGTTGTCGGTTGCGTCGAGCACCACGTCGTAGCCGGCGAAGACCTCGTCGACGTTGCCCGGCTCCAACCGCTCCTTGTAGACCTTGACGTTGACGTCCGGGTTGAGCTCGGTGATGGTCTTCCCGGCGCTTTCCGCCTTGTTCATCCCCACCTTGGCGGTGGAGTGGATGATCTGGCGCTGGAGGTTGTTGTCCTCGACGTCGTCCATGTCGACGATCCCCAGCGTGCCCACCCCGGCTGCGGCCAGATAGTAGAGGGCGGGAGAGCCCAGGCCCCCGGCGCCGATCACCAGCACCCTGCCCTGGGAGATCTTCTGCTGCCCGGCTTCGCCCACCTCGGGAAGGACGAAGTGGCGGGAGTAGCGGTCGGCCTGCTTGTCGGTCCAGACGATCGGCTCGACGACGGGGAGACCGGCGTCCTTCCAACCGGTGAACCCTCCGCTCATGTGGCGGACGTTGGTGTAGCCCATCTGCTTCAGGGTCTCCGAAGCAAACGCCGAGCGGTTGCCTCCGGCGCAGTAGACGATGAGCGGGGCGTCCTTGTCCGGAACCTTGGACTCCGCCTGGAACTCGAGGTATCCCCGTGCGACGTGGACGGCGTCGGGGAGATGGCCCCTGCGCCACTCGTCGGCTTCGCGGACGTCCACGAGCGTCACCTTTTCGGTGTCGTGAATTCGTTTGACGTCCTGAGGCTTGAGCGCCTCGGCTGCGGCTCGTGCCTGCTTGAGAAGATCCTGGCCGGTCGGTGTCATTACTCTTTATCCCTATTTCGAAGGTCCTAATAAGAGTATAGCGAGGACGACAAAATAATCAGTCGTGCGCCTAAGGCTTTCAGCCTACCAGCGGTGCGATTTCAGTCATGAACTCCTCGACCGCCTCCGGATCGCATATCTGAAACGGGATGCTCCCGAAGGTGAGGATGATCTCCGGCACTCCGAGTGCTGCGAATCGATTGATCCTCTCGGCAATTTGTTCGTAGGTGCCGGCCAGCTTGTCCTCCGCCCACAGGGGGTAGGAGACGTGCTCGGGGCGGCCGGGGGGACTGCAAGCCACGTAACGCCGCCAGCGCCGCTCCACCGCAGCGGCAGTCGAGCCGGGCAGGGCGTACAGGCCGACGGTCTTGGCGATCCCGGCCGGGTCCCTTCCCGCTTTTTCTGCTGCCTCGTCGACGACCCGGATCCTCCCGGCGAAGTCCTCCGGCTCCCACGCCCAGGAACTGTTGAACCCGTCGGCGTAACGCCCGGCGAGACGGGCCATCCGGTCTCCCCGGCCCCCTATGAACACCGGCAGCCGCTCCTGGGCCGGGCGGGGAAGGCAGCGGGCGCCGTCCATCTGGTAGTAGGTCCCGGAGAAGCTCGTCCGTCCGGTGTCCAGGAGCCCCCGGATGATCTGAACCGCCTCGCCGAGCCGGCCCACCCGGACCGCTGCGGGCTCGAACGGGATGCCCGCGGCCCGGTACTCCGCTTCGAACCAGCCGGCGCCCATCCCGAGGTCCAGCCTTCCTCCGGATAGCACGTCCAGGGTGGCTGCCACCTTCGCAAGGACGGCGGGGTTACGAAAGTCGTTGCAGGCCACCAGGCTGCCCAGCCGTACCCGGGAGGTAGCCACCGCGAGCGCTGCAAGACCGGTGAAACACTCCACCCCCCGCTGCTCGCCGGCGGGACCGCCGTAGCGGCTGAGGTCGTAGAAGAGGTGGTCGGAGAGCCAGACCGAGGAGAAACCGAGTTGTTCGGCCCTGACCGCACAGTCGACCACCGCCTGCCAGCTGATCCTCCCCTCGGAGGGAACGCTGTAGTCGTACTGCGGGAGGGCGAGCCCGAATCGCATTAGACGATGGGCAGGCTGAGCCCCGGCCCGCCGGTCGCTTTCACCAGGTGGGTCAAAGCTCGCTGGAGCGCCTCACGGGCCGCCTCCGCCTCTCGCATGCCTTCGACCCAACCCTCGAGGTCCTCGGTGGGGTCCAGCGCCGCCACGACCGTCTCGTCGCCCTCCTGGAAGACAACCACGTTGCAGGAGAGGTGGTCGCCGACGTCCATTCCGGGCCCGCCGAGGTTCCCGGTGGTGATCAGCTTCTCCCACACGGCCATGAACAGGTGGCGGCGGCCGGCCTCCTCGCCGATCCCGACGGGCGCGGGCATCTCCGAGAGAATGCTGAAGCCGTGGACCCTGAGCGACATCCGGGCCCGCATGACCGCCACGTCGAAGTCCAGGTTCGTGCGCACGCCGAGGCCAAATTCCGGATCCACCCCCCTATGCTACCGGCATGGACATCCGGCCGATCCTGGGCTGCGCCCTGAACCTGTCCGAAGGACGGCGCCCCGAGGTGGTGGACCTCGTCGTGGCCGCCGCGATGCCGGCTGCGGTCGCCGACGTCTCGCCGGACCCCGACCACAACCGTACGGTCGTCACCCTGTTCGGCCGGCCGGGGGAGCTTGTCGACTCGGTGGTCAGGCTCGCCGCCGCCGCACTGCACCACATCGACCTCACCGAACACCGGGGGGCCCACCCCCGGCTCGGCGCGGTCGACGTCGTCCCCTTCTACCCCGTTTACAACGCGTCTATGGACGATGCCATCGTCGCGGCCATCGAGTGCGCCGGCCGGTTATGGCACGAGTTCGCACTTCCGTCGTTCCTGTACGAGGAGGCGGCGTCTAGCATCCAGTCCCGGGCCCTGCCGTGGATCAGGAGGCACGCTTTTGTCGATCTTGTGCCGGACGTGGGAGGCCCCGGGCCCCATCCGACCGGCGGGGCCGCCGTCGTCGGCGCCCGCGGGCTCCTGGTGGCCTACAACGTGGACCTGGACACGGCCGACGTGCGGCCGGCCCGGTCGATCGCGGCGGCACTCCGTCAAAGCTTCGCCGGGCGGGTGCGCACGTTGGGGCTGTACCTTCCGTCCCGGGCGACGGCGCAGGTGTCGATGAACCTGCTCGAGCCGGAGACTACCTGCCTGGAGGAGGTGTACGAAGCGGTGGAGGCGGAAGCGCTGAAATCCGGGGTCGAGGTGTTGGATTCGGAGATCGTCGGGCTGGTTCCGAGGGCGTGTTTCTGCTCCGCCGATGAAGGCGCGCTGAAGCTACGGAACGAGCCGAAGGTCCTGGAAGATGCGCTGGACCGGCTGTTTGCCGATTAAGTTTTTTCGAATTGGCCGATCTTTAACCGACTAGCGTGACGTTCCTCGAAGGAGATTGGGTGCGCCTCAGGCGCCTCCGCTCACGCTCACTGGTTCCGCCCCAAATCCCGAACTGCTCGCGGTTTGCCAGCGCGTAGCGCAGGCACTCCTGACGAACAGGACACTCATTACAAACTGCTCGCGCAGCTTTGGACGAACCGCCCCGCTCGGGGAAAAAGATTTCCGGGTCAGCTTCAACGCATCGCGCCGAGCCCTGCCAGGTTAGACCTTGCTGAAATATCGCCACTGGTCATACTCCGTGCGTAATTACACCGTCGTAATTCTAGCATTGCGATTTATGCCCGGGTCAAGTGCGATTAAACAAACTCTTATCGATTAAAGAAGAAAGTTAGTGCGGGAAATTGTTATTCGAGAGGGCGATCGGGGGATCGCTGGTTGGACGACTCGACGACTTTCCACCTGAACATCGGCTCGAAGTCGTTGAAGCAGTCGTCGCAGATCCAGTGCAGCCCGTTGGAGGTGGTGTAGCCCTCGTGCAGGACGTCGGGGAAGTTGTGCTTCATGAACTCGGTCTTGCAGAACTCGCAGTGGTCGTCCTCCCAGGGCGAGTTCACCACGGCATCCCGGTCGTACTCCCGGCGGATCAGGTCGACGCCGAACAGGTACTTCTCCTGCCCGAAGAGCCGCCAGTCGGTGGTGGTGGGCTCCATCGCTCAACTCCTCAGAACGCAAAACGGGGAAGCCCTAAGGCTTCCCCGTAATCCGATTCGAAAAACAGTTTCTAGTGGAACGAGTCTCCGCAGGCGCAGCTGCCGGCAGCGTTCGGGTTGTTGATGGTGAACCCGGACTGGTCCAGGCCCTCCAGCCAGTCGACCGTTGCGCCCTTGAGGTAGGGAACCGACATGCGGTCCACCCGTACCGTGACCGATCCCTCGGTCAGGACGTTGTCGCCCTCGAGCGGCTGGTCGTCGAAGAACAGCTGGTAACGCAGACCCGAGCAGCCACCAGGCTGCACGGCTACACGCAGGAAGTAGTCGGGGTTGCCCTCACGCTCGAGGAGCTCCGAAATTTTTGCAGCTGCTGCCGAGCCGAGATTGATCGGACTAGGAGCGGTTTTGGTCTCTTCAACCTTGGTTTCCAAAAGGTCCTCCTTGATCATCGAAACAGGTCTCAGCTTGGGGCGCCCCACCGCTGCGCCGCATGGTGCAACTTACCGAACAATAGTAACTCAACCAGCCCGAGTACCTTCAGCCCAGATCCGGCTCACTGGCCGTGCCCTGAGCGAACCACGCCTCAAGCTCCTCCGCGGACGGCGCTTCGGGCGCCGGCTTGCCCTTGTGGCCCCTCATCCGGTCCGGGTACCCGACAACCGCTGCGTCGTAGTACGGAATGCCGAGCTTCTTGCAGAAAGCGCCGGCCTGGCCCCGGTCGGCGATGGTGGCCCTGGCCCACTCCCCGTCCCGCGCAACCAGCAGCAGCGACTGCGCCCGGGTGGTCGTCTCCGGCTCCATGAAGGCCTCTACGCCTTTGTGGGTTTCGGCAAACTGCTGGAGGACCTTCATGTCAGAACGCTTGAACTTGTCGAAAAGGGCCATTTTCAGCTCCGGTGAGAAGGGTTAATACAGTTTCGCAGACCCTAGGGCTAAAACAAGAGGGATTTCTCCCACAGACGAAATAGTTGTGGCCGCAAGCATCGGCTACACCCCTTCCGCCGTGTCCCAGGACGCGGGCTTGCGGAGGGGTCCCGCACCGGACGGCATGAGCTTCAAAGCCATCACCTTGTCCTGCCGGACCTCCACGACCTCTCCGGAACGGCGGATCACCGAATAGGTGGCGTCCGGTCCGCCGGCGCCTGTTACCCGCATCAGGACGCCGACCACCTCACTGAAGGGGTGTTCCGGATCGCCCTCGATCTTAAACAGCATCGAGACCCGCTCCCCCAGGTTGGCCGGGGTCAGGTTGATCGATCCGTTCACGAGCTACGGCTTATTCGCTGCGCTCCTCGGAGGGGGCGAAGGGGCTCTCGGAGGCGCCGCCGGAGGCGTCCGGGTGCGTGACGAAGAACTGTGAGTTCTTCTCGATGTATTCCTTCCACTCCGCAGGGACGTTGTCCCCGGGGTAGATAGCGTCAACGGGGCAGGCCGGGAGGCACGCGTCACAGTCGACGCACTCCTCGGGGTGAATGTAGAGCTGGTCTTCGCCCTCGTAGATGCAGTCGACGGGGCACTCGTCCACACAGGCCCGGTCCGTAACGCCTATGCAGGGTTCACAGATGATGTACGCCATTTAATTCCGACTCCTTCAGACGATCTCAAAGTTTGGGGGGTTCCCGCCGGTGAGCCATTGTATCTATCAAGGGTGGCATGCGCTCGCACGAGGGCTTTACCCCGCAATCGCCCCGGCATGCGCCTTCCCGGCAGGGCCCGGCGCTAAGATCTACCGAAACAACGGCCGGCCCGGGTAAACCACACTCTGCGCCTGCGTGCCGTGGGGTCCTGAAGCGACTCCAAGACCTAGGAAGGTAGCGGACGATGCTGGGTTGGGAAGTCATTCCGCGTATTCCGCTCGGGAACCTGAGCGTCTCCCCTCACGGGGTCGGTATCGCCGTCGGCTACTTCCTCGGAGCCACCCTGATGGCTCGCCGGGCCCGGAAGAGCGGCTTCGACGAAGACCACGCGTGGAACGCCGCCGTCGTCGGCATTCTCGGGGCCATCGTCGGCGCCCGGCTCGCCTACGTGATCGGCCACAGCAACCAGTTCAACGAACCCATCGAGTACCTCCAGATCTACAAGGGCGGCATCTCCCTCATGGGGGGCCTCATCGGAGGTTTCCTGGCCGCCTGGTTGTACTGCCGGGCCAAAAAGCTGGACTTCGGCCGCCTGGCCGACATGGGGGCAGCCGGCCTTGCCATCGGCACGGCGGTCGGCCGGATAGGGGACCTGGTGATCGGGGACCACCTGGGGCGGACCACCGAGGGCTTCTGGGGCTGGGAGTACCAGGGCGGCGAGCTCATCTCGGCTCCCCCGTGCGATCCGTCGGTCTACCCGAGCGCCAACGGCTGCATCGAGCCCGGCATGGTGGTTCACCAGACCGCTCTCTACGACTCGTTGTGGGCGCTGGTCATCTTTCTGGTCATCCTCCGACTGGAGCGAAAGCCCCGGCCGAAGGGCTTTCTCGTTTTCACCTGGGCCGCCATGTACTCGGTAGGCCGGATCCTCACCGACCTGACCCGGGTCGACAAGACGTGGTTCGGCACCGGTCTGACCGGCAGCCAGCTGACCGCGATCGCCGTGCTGCTTGTGTCACTGATCGGCCTGGCCCGGCTCCGCCGTTCGCCGAAGGTGCCCGCCGTGACGCCGGACGACGAGGGCGAGGCTGTGGTCGACGCACCCGCCGCAGAGACGGCGGCGGTTGAGACCGTGCCCGCCGGCACCGAGCCGGCTCTCGAACCTGTCGAGGCACCTGCCGTTCCGGTTGAGCAGGCGCCTGAGCCCGCGGTGGAACCGGTCGAGCTCGTCGACGATGCAGAGCCCGTCGAGACCGTAGTTGTCGTAGAAACGGTCGAGGAGCCCCCGGCGGCCCCGGACGGCGAGCCCCTGGTGCCCGTCGAGCCGGTCAGCCCGGTCGCTCCGGAAGCGGTGGAGCCCGGGCAGTCTCCCCAACCTGAGACGGTGGCCGTCGAGCCCGAGGCCGGCGCAGAGCCGGTTGAGGTCCTGTTCGCAGAGGAGGTTGCAGCCCCCGAGACGTTGGTTCCCGAGGAGCCGCCGGCCGAGCCGCAGGCCGGCGCAGAGCCGGTTGAGGTCCTGTTCGCAGAGGAGGAGCCGCCGGCCGACCCCGTCGAGCCACCGGCCGAGCCTGTGGAGTCCCTGCGAGAAACCGTTGCCGCGGTGGACGCGGCCGAAGCGGTTGTAGTCGAGGCATCCGCTCCCGTCGAAGCAGCCGAACCAGCGGGTTCCGAGACGCTGCTGGCCGAGGAGCCGGTCGGGGCCGAAGCCATCGACGTCATGCCCCTTCCCGAAACCTCCGAGCCCGAGTTCGACTCGCCGCTTGCCGCCGATGCCGAGCCGTCCGGCATCGTGGCGGCGGTGCCGCCGCCCGGTCCGGAGGAGACCGAGGTGGAGGCTAGCCCCGCTGAGCCGGGGCCGTCATCGGAAGAAGAGGCGCCTCCGGCCGAGCCGGCCGAGGGTCGTCAGGAGCCGTAGAGGGCGTCCAGGCGGGAGGAAGCCGCCTCGTACTGCTTGCCGGCGTGGTACGAGCTGCGGACCAGCGGCCCAGACTCAACCCATGCAAAGCCCATCCCGGCGCCTGCTGCCGAGTACTCGGCGAAGGTCTCCGGCGTCACCCACCGGTCGACCGGCAGGTGGTGGTCCACCGAGGGAGCCAGGTACTGCCCGATGGTCACCAGGTCCACGTTGGCTTCACGGAGGTCCCTGAGGCACTGGTAGACCTCCTCGTCGGTCTCCCCCATCCCGACGATGATGTTCGACTTGGTCGGCATCACCGGGTTCAGCTCCTTGGCCATCCGCAGAACCTCCAGGGTGCGCTCGTACCGGAAGCCCGGCCGGATCTTGCGGTGCAGGCGCTCCGAGGTCTCGAGGTTGTGCGCGAAGACATCGGGTGAGGCCTCTACGATCGTCGCGACCGCCTCCCGCTTGCCCTTCAGGTCCCCGGTCAGCACCTCGACCTTGCAGGCCGGGATCCGGCGGTGGATCGCCCGGATGGTGGCAGCCCAGATCTTGGCGACCTCCAGCGGCGAGGCGTCGTCTCGCTCCACGCCGGTGACCACGGCGAAGTTCAGCCCCAGGTGCTCGACCGCCTCCGCCACCCGGTCCGGCTCGCCGAAGTCCAGGGGGCCGGGCTTCCCGGTCTCGATGTCGCAGAAGCCGCAGCGCCGGGTGCACTGTCCCCCGAGGATGAGGAACGTGGCCTCCTTGGCCTCCCAGCACTCGTAGATGTTCGGGCAGGAAGCCTGCTCGCAGACGGTGTGAAGCTCCAGGTCCTTTACCAGGTGCTTCAGCTGGCCGTAGTTGCGACCGGTTCTAAGTTTGGTCTTCAGCCACGGCGGACGGGCGACCCGCAGCGGCGCCTCGCTCAGCGTTTCCCGCGTCGGGATGGAATCTCCCAGGAAGACGCTGCTCAACGAAGCGGGGGGAGGTCGGGCCGGGTCTCGGAGGCGATCTCGTAGCAGGCCTTAACCACGTCGTGGACGTTGGGCTTGGAGAAGTACCCGCCGTCGATTCCGTAGGGAGAACGGTTCTCCCGGGCCGTTAGGGTCCGGGGAGGGGCGTCGAGGTGCTGCCAGCCTTTCTGGACCTCCAGGACCTGCTGCATCATGAACGCCGATGCGCCGCCGGGGACGTCCTCGTCCAGGAACAGGACCGCGTTGGTCCGGCTGAGCGAATCCGCTATGGAGTGGTTGACGTCGAACGGGTTCAGCGTCTGGACGTCGACGATCTCAACATCCACATCCAGGCGTTCGAGAACCTCTGCTGCTTCCATGGCCACGTTGCAACACTCCGCATAGGTAACAAGGGTCAGGTCCGAGCCGGGCCGAAGGATCTCCGGTACCCCCAGGGGAACGGTGAAGGTCCCGATGTTGTCGGGCACCAACTCTTTGCGCCGGTAGCCCCTCAGGACCTCGATCACGATACCCGGATTATCGGATTGCATCAGCGTGTTGTAGAAGCCTGCCGCCCGGGTCATGTCCCGGGGCACCGCCAGGTACACCCCCCGGCACGAGTTCAGGATCACCGACATCGGCGAGCCGGTGTGCCAGATCCCGTCGAACCGGTGCCCCTTGGTCCGGATCACCACCGGCGCCTTCTGCCCGCCGGCCGTGCGAAAGTGCAGGGTTGCCAGGTCGTCCATCATCGTCTGCAGGGCAAACGCCAGGTAGTCGAGGTACTGGATGTCCACCACCGGGCGCAGGCCCCGCAGAGCCGCACCTATCCCCTGCCCGAGGATCGTGGCCTCCCGGATCCCGGTGTCGGTGACCCTGAGGTCGCCGTACCTCTCGTTCAGCCCCTGGTACACCAGGTTCACGTCGCCGAGCTTCCCGACGTCCTCGCCGACGATGAACATGCGGGCGTCCTTCTTCAGCTGGTGGTCGAAGCACCGCTGGAGCACCTGGCGGCCGTCGACCAGCTCGGAGGTTTTCGAGTAGGTGGGCTTGCGCTCGGAGACCCTGAGCGGCGACTCCTCCGACTCCGAGTAGAGGTGGGAGTTGTGGCGGCGGTCGTTCTCCCGCTCCATCCGGTCGAGGTGCTCGACCAGGCGGCTTCGCGCGCGGCACGGGTGGTCGACGGTGACGGTCAGCGCCTGGAAGAGGGTGGTGTGGATCAGGCGCCGGTTCAGCCGGTCGGGGGTTTTCAGAGCCGCCACCAGGTCCCCCAACCCGGCTTTGGTCTCGGCCGCCAGGTCTTCCAAAATGTTGATCGCCAGCTTCTGGTCACGCCTGATGGGCGCCATGTGGGCCGACCAGGCGGCCCGGCGGTGGCCCTCGACCACGAGCAGGTCGTCCGCCTCGAGGTCGTCCAGCATCCCGGGCTGGAACATGCCCTTGGCCTCCATCCAGCTGCGCATCCGGCTCAGGGGGTCGAAGTCGGCCTCGAAGACCAGCCTTGCCCGGGACTTGTAGCGTTCGTGGCTCCCGCTTGCCGAGTGGCCCTGCGGCTGGGTCATGTCGGTAACGTGGAACAGGGCCGGGATGTGGGTGGTGCGGACCCGCTCGACCCCCCGCAGGTAGGCCAGACACAAAGCCGGGTAGTCCCACCCCTTTACCACGTAGATGTCCATGCCGGTGCCGGTCTTCTCGTCGTACCGCAAGCCTTCCAGTGCGTCCGAGATCGACCACCTGGTGGTCTGGATCTCATTCGGCACCGAGATGCCGTACCAGTCGTCCCAAACCGACATCGCAAGGGGCACCTGCATGACCCCGGCGGCGTTCAACGTCTCGAAGAACACGCCTTCGCTGGTTCCGGCGTTGCCGATGGTCCCGAAAGCAACCTCGTTGCCGTTATCGGAGAATCCTTCCCCCCCGCCCGCCAGGGCAGGCTCGTTGCGGTAGAGCTTCGACGCGTAGGCCAGGCCAAGTAGGCGCGCCATCTGTCCGGCGGTCGGAGACACGTCGGCGCTGGAGTTCCTGGCAGCCATCAGGTTGCCGAACCTGCCGTGCGAGTCCAGCAGCCGGGTCCCCGAGTGGTTGTTCATCTGCCGGCCGCCGCCGGGCTCCAGCGTGGTGTCGGTGGTGCCGTAGAGCTGGGCGAAAAAAGTGCGGAGGTCGCTCATGCCCGTGGCAAACATGAAGGTCTGGTCGCGGTAGTAGCCCGCCCGGAAGTCGCCGTTGCGAAAAGCTTTCGCCATGGCCACCCCGGCCAGCTCTTTGCCGTCGCCGAAGATGCCGAAGGTCGCCCGGCCCGCCCGGACCTCCTTGGTGCCGGCAAGGCTGGCCAGGCGGCTCTGGTAGGCGGTCCGGTAGTCGGCCAGCACCTCGTGGGGGCTGAGCGTCGGGCCGTCGGCCCCGAGCTCTACCGGGGGGCCGTGGAGCTCGAAGACCCTAGACACCGACCCGCTCCCTGAGCTGGTTGGGAACCACAAGCCCGAAGTCATCCGCTTGCGCCTTCTCGATCCGCCGGCCGAGCAGGCGAGCCAGGTGGCCGGCAAAGACCGAGGAGACAAGGTCGATCGGCGGGGACTGGCCCAGGAGCCTCTGCAGCGAGGTCACCCCGGCGTCCGGGATGCCGCAGGGGACCATCGATGAGAACAGCTCCAGGTCGGTCGAGACGTTGAGAGCCATCCCGTGTTTGGTGACCCCCCGGCTGACGTTGACCCCGATTGCTCCGAGCTTGTCGCGGCCCACCCAGACGCCGGTGAGCCCGGGCCGGAGTTCGGCCCGCACCCCGAAGTCCACAACCGTGGCCAGAACGGCCGCCTCCAGAAGGCGAAGGTAGGCGATCACGTCCGGGTTGGGCTTCGACTCGGTTCGCAGGTCCACCACCGGGTAGGCGACCAGCTGGCCTGGGCCGTGGTAGGTGATGCTGCCGCCGCGATCGGCCTCGTGCACCTCGATCCCCCGGCGGCGCAGCTCTTCGGCCGGCGCCAGCAGGTGCTGGGGGCGGAAACGGCGGCCGAGCGTGATCACGCTGGGGTGCTCCAGCAGGACGAGCAGGTCGGGAATCTGCCCCGCCACCCGCCGGGCGTGAAGCTGTAGCTGCCAGGTGTAGGCGGCGGAGTAGACGACTGATCCTGCATCTATCTGCAGAATCGATTGCATCAGCCGGGAAGCAGCCCGCTCAGGTCCGATGCGAAGTCCGCTTCTTCGAGAAGCTCCTTGAGATATGAGAGGAACTTCGCGGCCTCCGCTCCGTCGATGATCCGGTGGTCCCAGGAGATCGAGATGTTGCTCACCTGCCGGATGGCTATGGCGTCCTCACCGTCCTCGTCGGTGACGACCACCGGCCGCTTTACCACCGCGTCGAACGCCATGATGGCCGCCTGCCCTCGGTTGATTATCGGGACCGAAAGAATCGACCCGAAACCGCCCGGGTTGGTGATTGTGAAGGTCCCGCCCTGCACGTCGTCCGGCGTCAGCCGTTTGCCGCGGGCCCTTTCGGCGACATCCCGGACAGCCCGGGCGAGGCCGACGAGGTTCATGGTTTCGGCGCTCTTCACCACCGGAACTATCAGCCCGTTCTCGAGTGCGACTGCGATGCCCAGGTTCACGTAGCGCTTCTGGGTGATGGTCCCGTCGCCGTTCCAGGTGGAGTTCAGCATCGGGTACCGCAGCAGCGCCTGCGTGAGGCTCTTGGAGACAAAAGGCATCCAGGTGAGGGAGAACCCTTCCCTCGCCTTGAACCCGGGCCCGGCCTCGGCCCGCAGGCGGCCGACCCGGGATAGGTCGATCTCGATGGTGTTCCAGGCCCGCGCGGTCTCGTTGAGCGACGCAACCATGTGCTCGGCGATCGCCTTGCGCATGGGGCCGACCCGGACGACTTCCTCCAGGCCCTCCGGCGCCGGACGTGGGGCGGCGGGCTCGCCTTCCGGCGCGCGAGCCGGCGCCTGGGTGGGGGCAGTCGTCGCTGCGGACTTCGAACGGTTTGCGGCGGCCGACAGGACGTCCTGCTTGGTGATGCGGCCGCCGGTGCCGGTGCCGGTCACCGAGTTGAGGTCGACGTCGTTGTCGGAGGCAAGCTTTCTGACCAGTGGGGAAAGAACGCCCCGGAACGGCTGGCCGTCCGACGGGGGCGCAGCCGCAGGTGCCATCGGCCGGCTCGGCTGCTCGGCGGCGGGGGGCGGCGGCGGAGGGGGGGTCTGTTCAGGCTCCGACTCCGCAGGTTCGGCGGCGGTTCCCGGCGCGTCGCCGTCCGGTGCCGGAACCGACGGCTCCGGCGGAGTCACCTCCTCCGCCTGTGACGTTGGCGCCTCGGCCGGGGACCCGTTGGAGGAGCCGGCCTCCATCTCGCCGTCGATCTCCGCCATGACGGCGCCCACGAGCACGGTCTCGCCCTCCTGGACCAGGATCTTGGTCAGCGCTCCCGCTGCCGGAGAGGGGATCTCGCTGTCCACCTTGTCGGTCGACACCTCGACCAGCGGCTCGTCCATCTCCACGGTGTCCCCGGGACGCTTTAGCCAGCGCGTGACGGTGGCTTCCAGAACCGTCTCACCGAGTTGAGGCATCTTGAACTGCTGCATGGATCCCCGCCTTCAAGTTGAGGTCTGAAGCATCTTATCGAACGGGGGTTGGGACGGAGGTTTCCGCCGCGAAACAAAAAAAGCTGAAAGTTTGCGCAGAACTGCCGATACACCTCAGACGAATACCAACCCCTGAACCCCGCGGAGACGCATTCTTTGGAACCGGGCGACAACTTGGACCTCGCTCTCGCTGCCGCGCAAGCGAACGCGGAGTGGGGCTGGAACGGTCTTTACCGCAACCTCGCGCCCTCCGTCACCGGCTACCTGAGAGCACAGGGCGCCGCGGAGCCGGAGGACCTGGCAGCCGACGTTTTCCTCCAGGCGGTCAAAGGGGTCCAACGGTTCGAGGGCAACGGCGCCGCGTTTCGTTCCTGGATCTTCTGCATTGCCCACAACAAGCTCATCGACGACTCCCGCTACCGCCGGCGCCGCCCGGTCGAGCCGGTCGCCGAGCCCGCTGAGGACTCCGCTGCACCGGTTGGTGTAGAGGACCAGGTTCTCAACCACCTGGCGGAGGATCGGGTCAAGGAGCTGCTCAACCGGCTGACCGTCGACCAGAGGGACGTCCTGCTTCTCAGGATCATGGGCGGGCTGACGGTGGACGAGGTTGCTCGAGCCCTGGGGAAGAACTCACCCGCCGTGAAGGCCCTCCAGCGCAGGGGCCTCGCATGCCTGAAACGAGAAATGTCACCGGTAACCGTATCCGTCTAACCCATTCAAGCGTTTGCACCATTAATGGATGCCACGCAAATAACCGACGAGGCCTGCGAAAGGCTTCTCTCCGGCCGTCCATCCGACGTGGATGGGTCGCTGGCGGACCTCTGTTGGTTCCTGCAGGACGTGAGATCGGTGTTCTGCGAGCCGATCCCCCTCGCAGTCCAGACCATGCATCCGGCAGCCGTGGCGAAGGTCCCGGCCGGCGCGCTCCCGCCCAAGAACACCTCCGCCTGCAAGCCCGGGCGCTCGTGGTGGTACTCACCGAAGGCTGCGGCCTGCATCCCCGGAGAGTCGATTCCTAGAAATTAGGAATACACCATTGTTCTTTGCTACGTAGAGTGGTATCCTTAGCACTCTAAGTACCCACCTCTGCCAAGGCTTTCTCGCACCCCTAACTAGACACGTTTGTGCTCCCGCACCCGCTCTCGGGTGTGTCGCGTTCTGGTTGCCGGGGTCTTGAGCAGCGCGGTCCGCGCTAGCTGCCGTCACATCAGCGCCCGCGGCCGTCAAGTAAAGGAGAAATGCATGTTCGAAGGGCTTTTCGGTACTTTCCTCGCCAAGGCAGTCATGTCGGTGGCAGCAGCATTCGGCCTATTCGGTGGGCTTGCCGTGGTGGGGGTCCTGCCGGTCATCGGGGGGAACGCCAGCGACACCGTGATAGTGGACACAATTGCCGTGGTCGAATCCCAAGAAAAGGTCGTGGGCGTTGAAACCGTGGTCGAACTGCCGAGTGTCGGGGGCATCACGTCGGAGCTGCCGGTCGTGGAAGACCTGGCCTCCAGCCTTCCGGGGATCGACGGCGTCACCTCGACCAACAGCGGCGCCATTGACTCCGACCTGCCGGTTCTCGGACTGGTTGGAACGCTGCTGAACAGCGTCGGGGGCACCGTACAGGCAGTTCTTGGGTCACTTCCCGTGGTCGGAGGGGTCATTCCCGAGATTCCGCTGGTTCCCGAGGTCGGCATTCCCGCAGCCTCGGCGTCCGCTCCCGGCCTTCAAGCTATCTCCGGCACGCTGGAGAACGTTCCCAACGCGGCTTCGATCGTCCCTTCCCTGCCGCTCGTGGGGGAATTGAGCGCAACCGCCCACGACCTGCCGCTCGTGAACGACCTTCTTCGGACCGCCCAGGGCGCCGTCGAAGCACTACTCCCGGGGCTCGAGCTAATCGTCACCTAACCTCCTCAGGCGATCGACAAAAAAGATCACTTTAGGTGGTATCGGTAGCACGTTAAGTGTCGTTCACAAAGTCGGATGGTTCGCTCCTGTGCCGGTGCGTCGGTGCAGGAGCGGCCCACTCCTCCCAAACAATGTCCAGTCTCGGCATCTAGTTCTCCCGCGTCCCAAAACGCACAGCCAACCAGGAGGTAGCGCATGCTCGAAGGGGTTTTCAGCACTCTCATTGGAAAGATCCTTGCAGTAGTCACAGGTCTGCTCGCAGTGGGCGGAGGCATGGGGGCCGCAGGCCTCATCCCCGGCATCCCCGGATTGGGCGGTGTTCCGGAGGCGACCGCTGAGGTCTCGACCCCCGCCGGCAGCACCGCTATCTCCACCTCCAACCTGCCCATCGGGCTGGACAACCTTCCGATTGGCAGCGACGCTGCCGATGCGCTGGCGCTCGTCGGACAGGCTCAGGCTTCCGCCGACGCCGCTAAGGCCGCAGCCGCCAAGTGCCTGGAAACCGCAAACGCTCAGATCTCCGGCCTCGTGGGCAAGCTCGCAGGACTCACCAACCCGGCGCAGGTCCAGTCCCTGCTCGGCACGGCAAGCACCATCGGCACCGACGCCCAGAAGTGCGCCGACGAGGCCAAGGCCCTGGCCAAGACCTCGGTCGACCAGGCAACCGCCGCATCCCAGGCCGCAGGCCTTCTCAACATTGCAGGCCTTGGCGACCTGTCCGGCGTGGGCGACCCCGCGGACCTGCTGGCTCAGATCATGGCCGCAGTTGCAGACGTAGGCACGGTCGCAGCCGAAGCTGAGACGATGGCTCTGGGTATCGTCAACTCGGTGATCACCACAGTCGGCGCAATGCTTCCGATCCCCGGCGGCGAAGGCGGTCTCCCGCTTCCCCTGCCCGGCGGTGAAGGCGGCCTGCCGCTTCCGATCCCCGGCCTTGGTGAGGGCGGTCTCCCGCTTCCGATCCCCGGCGTGGGTGAGGGCGGCCTGCCCCTGCCCGGCGCAGGCGACCCGACGGCGCTCGTCGGCCAGCTGGCCGGCACCATCCTCGGCGCACTCGGCGGCGTCGGCGGCGGACTTCCGCTCCCCGTTCCCGCCCTGTAACTCACACGACCAAAAGGGGCCCGAATATTCGGGCCCCTTTTTGTTGTCCTTGTTGTTCTACGGCCGGCCTGAGTACCCGGCCTCCGGGTCGAGCCCGTACTTCTCCACCGCCGCCTGGACCGCCTCGGGCTTTACGTCGCCCGCCTGCGCCAGGGCCGACAGGACGGCGACGACGATGTGCTCGGCGTCGACCTCGAAGTGGCGCCTCAGGTTCTCCCGGGTGTCGCTGCGCCCGAAACCGTCGGTGCCCAGCGACAGGTACGGCCCCGGGACCCAACGTGAGATCTGATCGGGAACCGACCTCATCCAGTCGGTGGTGGCGACCACCGGGCCCTCGGTGCCGTTCAGAGCCTTCTGGAGGAACGACTGCTTCGGCGCCTCCTCCGGGTGCAGCCGGTTCCAGCGTTCGGTCTCCAGGGCGTCCTCACGCAGCAGCTTGAAGTTGGTGACGCTCCAGACGTCGGCGGCCACGTCGTGATCGGCGTCGAGCATCTCCTGCGCCCGCAGGACCTGGGTGGCCAGGATCGACCCGCTGCCGAACAGCTGGACCTTGTGCCGTCGATCGTTGGCTGCAGGACGGAACCGGTAGATGCCGTTGAGGATGCCCTCGCCGACCCCTTCGGGCTTGGCCGGCATGGCGTAGTTCTCGTTGTACAGCGTCAGGTAGTAGAAGACGTCCTCGTTCCTGTCGATCATCCGCCGCAGGCCGTCCCTAACGATCTCCGCCGTCTCGTAGGCGAAGGCAGGGTCGTACGCCTGGCAGGCGGGGAACGTGCTGGCCAGCAGCAGCGAGTGGCCGTCGGCGTGCTGGAGGCCCTCACCGTTCAGCGTGGTCCGGCCGGCGGTGCAGCCGAGCAGGAACCCGCGGCCCCGGGCGTCGCCGAACGCCCAGATCAGGTCGCCGATCCGCTGGAAGCCGAACATCGAGTAGAAGAGGAAGAACGGGATCATGTGCTCGCCGTGGGTGGCGTAGGCGGTCCCGGCTGCGGTCATCGAGCCCATGCTCCCGGCTTCGGTGATGCCCTCCTCCAGGATCTGGCCGCTCCGGGACTCGGAGTAGCTGAGAAGCATGTTGTGGTCGACCGGCTCGTAGAGCTGGCCGACCGAAGAGTGGATCTTGAACTCCTTGAACAGGGACTCGAGCCCGAAGGTGCGGCCCTCGTCGGGGATGATCGGGACGACCCGGGGACCGAAGGTCTGCTCCTTCATCAGGTCCCTCAGCAGGGCGACGAAGGCCATGGTGGTCGAGACCTCCCGGGCGGCGCTGCCGGCGTCGAACGCGTCGTAGACCTTGTCGCCCGGAAGCACAAGCTTCTTCGGCTTGGCCCGCCGCTCGGGGATGAAGCCGCCGAGCACCTTGCGACGGTGCTTGAGGTACTGGACCTCGTCGGAGTCCTCCCCCGGGTGGAAGAACGGGGGCTCCTCGCCCGAAAGCTTCTTGTCGGAGACCTCGATGTTCAGCCGCTCGGCCAGGCGCTTCAGCTCCTGCTCGTTCATCTTTTTGATCTGGTGGGCGGCGTTGCGGGCCTCGAACTCGGGCCCGAGGGCCCAACCCTTAACCGTCTTGGCGAGAATCACCGTGGGCTTGTCGTGTAGCTCGGTGGCGGTCTTGTAGGCGGCGTACACCTTGCGGTAGTCGTGGCCGCCGCGCTTCAGGCGCCACAGGTCGTCGTCCGACAGGTGCTCGACCATCCGTCGAAGTCGCGGATCGGGGCCGAAGAAGTGTTCCCGGATGTAGGCGCCGGACTCGATGGAGTACCGCTGGAACTCGCCGTCGGGCGTGAGGTTCATCTGGTTGACCAGGGCGCCCTCGGCGTCGCGGGCCAAGAGGTCGTCCCACTCCCGGCCCCAAATGACCTTGATCACGTTCCACCCGGCGCCCTGGAAGAGCGACTCCAGCTCCTGGATAACCTTGGAGTTGCCCCGGACCGGGCCGTCGAGGCGCTGTAGGTTGCAGTTGACGACAAAGATCAGGTTGCTGAGGGGCTCGTTGGCCGCCAGGTGAAGGGCGCCGACGCTCTCGGGCTCGTCCATCTCGCCGTCGCCGAGGAAGGCCCACACCCGCTGCTGCGAGGTGTCCTTGAGGCCCCTCTGGTGCAGGTAGCGGTTGAAGCGGGCCTGGTAGATGGCGCTGATCGGGGCCAGCCCCATCGAGACCGACGGGAACTCCCAGAAGTTCGGCATGAGCCGGGGGTGCGGGTACGACGACAGGCCGCCCTTCCAGGCCGCCTCCCGGCGGAAGTGCTCGAGCTGCTGCTCGCTGATCCGGCCCTCGAGGTACCCCCGGGCGTACATGCCGGGGGCGGCGTGGCCCTGGAGCCAGACCTGGTCCCCGCCGCCGGGGTGGTCCTTGCCGCGGAAGAAGTGGTTGAAACCGACCTCGTACAGCGTCGCCGAGGACGCGTCGGTCGAGATGTGCCCACCCACGCCGATCCCCGGCCGCTGCGCGCGATGCACCGTCATGGCCGCGTTCCAG